>CAYXDB010000024.1:0-16735 GCA_964463735.1 uncultured Ruminococcus sp.
CCAACGACACGAGGATTTTCAGTCCTCTGCTCTACCAACTGAGCTACAGAGGCATGCAATGGCGACTCGGATGGGGCTCGAACCCACGACCTCCGCCGTGACAGGGCGGCGCTCTAACCAACTGAGCTACCAAGCCATCATTACTCTGCGCGTGCGCGCTCCACTAGGTTGTGGATGGTGGGAACAATAGGGCTCGAACCTATGACCCTCTGCTTGTAGGGCAGATGCTCTCCCAACTGAGCTATGCTCCCGTGATACTTCACGGCGTTCCCGCGTCTCGCAACACTGGTATTATAGCATGCCTTTTCCGGTTTGTCAACACCTTTTTTAATTTTTTTTGATTTTTTTGCCGCCACCCGCTGTTTTTCCCGCGCCGCCGCTCCTGCCGCATCACACTTTTTGGCAAAATGACATTGACTTTCCCTTGCGCAGGATGTATAATAATATAGATAGATTGCCACTTCCCGTCACAAAGGAGACTGCACGTATGATACAGATCGAACGCGTATGCGTCATGAATATGGAAAACGCCCTGCGCGGCGCGCGGAACCCCATGAACAGCTGGGACCGCTCCGACAGTTATACCGACCCCTCCGGCCGCTTCGTGCTGGGGGAAAACGACCGGGCGCTGGCGCGCCGGCTGGCCGCCGCCGGCCCCGACCACCGCAAGTTCCTGCGGCAGATATTCGTCTCTCTGGATATCACCGCGCCCCTGTACTGGTGGAAGGAATTTGACACCTACAAGGTCGCCACGGTAGCCAACTCCTGCTCCACCATGCACAAGATCCATGCCCATCCCTTCACGCGGGAGGATTTCAGCCATGACCGGCTGGATGACGCGGCATGCGCCATGCTGGACAGCCTGATCGCCTATCTGGAAAAAGAGCGCCTTGCCTTTGTGGAGACCAAGGAAAAACAGCACTGGCACAACATGATCCAGCTGTTGCCCTCCTCCTTCAACCAGATGCGCACGGTGACGCTGAATTACGAGACGCTGGTCAATATCTACTACGCCCGCCGCGGCCACAAGCTGGCAGAATGGCACACGCTGTGCGATGTGATCCGCACCCTGCCCTACGCCGCGGATATGATCCTTTGCCGGGAGACGGAGGAGGCCTGAGCCTGCCCCGTGCGGAAAGGGGCCCCGCTCTACGCGGTGGCCCCGCTTTGGCGTGGTGAGGCCGCCGCGCCCTTGACAAAAACAGAAAGGAAGCCCCGTGACGAGGCACAGACATGGACACATCGATCCTGGATCTTTTCAAAAAAATAGAGACGCCCGCCCCCACCGGACCGCTGACCCATCTGCTGGTAGGCCTGGGCAACCCGGGGGACGCCTATGACAACACGCGGCACAACATCGGCTTTGCGGCCCTGGACGTGATCGCGGCGCGGGCGCACATCGCCGTGCGCCAGGCACGCTTCCATGCGCTGGTCGGCGATGGCAACGTGGGCGGGGTGCACTGCCTGTTGATGAAGCCGCAGACCTTTATGAACCTGTCCGGAGACGCGGTAGCAGAGGCGATGCACTTTTACCACATCCCACCGGAGAACCTGTTGGTGCTGTGTGACGACATCAGTTTCCCCGTGGGGGTGATGCGCATCCGGCGCAAGGGGTCCCACGGGGGGCACAACGGCCTGCGCCACATCATCCAGTGCATCGGCACCGACGCGTTCCCCCGGATCAAGATCGGCGTGGGGCAAAAGCCGCACCCGGACTATGATCTGGTGGACTGGGTGCTGGGGCATTTTTCGGCCTCTGACCGGGAGGTGTTTTCCCACCTGCTCCCCACGGTAGATGAGGCGGCCGCGCTGATCCTGTCCGGCCAGATCGACGCCGCCATGAATCGCTATTCCCGGTGACCCGGGAACGCCCCTGCATAGATCGGGAGGAATTATGCGCGCTTTTACAGATCTGATCCGGGCGGACAGAGAATTTGCCGCCACCGTTGCCTGCATGCGCCAGCAGATGCAGGCCCCGCACCCCCTCCCCCTGCTGGTCAACGGGCTACTAGGCGGCGCACAGGTCGCCTTCTGCGCGGAATACGCCCGCGCCGTGCGCACCGAGACCACGGCGCCGGTGCTCTTCCTTTTACCGGAGGACAGCGCCTGCGAGAGCCTGGCGCTCTGCCTGCGTGGCGCGGGGCTCCGCGCCCTTGCCTACCCCGTCCGCGATCCTGTTTTATTTTCCATCACCGCCTCCCACGACACCGATCGTGAGAGGCTTGCTGTCTTGCACAGCATCCAGCAGCAGGCGCTGGATGCTGTCGTGACCACACCGGTGGCGCTCCTGCAATACACCATGCCCCCCGACCGCCTGACCGCCCATGCCTGCGTACTGCACCGCGGGGATCTGTACCCGCCGCAGGAACTGTGCGCCCACCTGGAGGCAGGGGGATATGCCCGCGTGGAGACCGTAGAAGCGGCGGGGCAATATGCCCGCCGCGGCGGCATCATCGATCTGTGCACCCGCGCCGATGGGCGGCCCGTGCGCCTGGAATTCTTCGGAGATGAGATCGACCGCATGGGATATTTTGACCCGCTGACACAGCGCCTTACCGAGCCGTGTGACGCCATCTCCGTGATCCCGGCGCGGGAAGTCCTCCCGGACGCGGCGGCACGCGCCCGCATCCGCGGGGCGGTGGAACGGCTATCCCGCCGGGCGCCGGAAGAGGCTAAAAAGATGCTGGCCGCCGAGCGCGCCGCCCTGGATGCAGAGGGAGAGCTGCTGTTTGCCGACAAATATCTTTCCCTCGTCTACCCGGAGCAGGCGACCCTGCTCTCGTATTGCGACCGGGTGGGGCGCACCGCCGCCGTGCTCTGCGGCACGCGGGCGATCGAAGAGCGGCTGGAGAGCAGCAATGCCCTGACGGCCGAGTCTGTCACGGCGCTGATCGAAGGTGGGGGGTATGACAGCGCCCTGGCCGCCTTTTCTGCCCCGCGCAGTGCGCTGGACACCTTTTTGACGCAACACGTCCCCCTGCATCTGAACCCGTTTGCCGGCGGGGTCAGCCACATGGCGTGCGCCGGCCTGTTTGGCTTCCGTTGTCGCGCCGGCATCTCGTATGAGGGCAAGGCCGCCTTGCTGGAAGAGGACATCGCCAGCCTGCGGGAAAGCGGCTATCGCATCCTGCTCCTGTGCAGCAATGCAGGAGAGGAAGCGGCGCTGGCCGCCCGCCTGCGGGACCTGGAGATCCCCACCGCGGCCCTGGAAGCCGATGCCCCCTTCTTTGCCGCGGAACGCGCCCCTGGCACGGTCTTCACGACACACGGGGCCTTCCCCGGCGGGTTTGAATTGCTCAATCCCCGCGTGTGTCTGCTCTCCTGCCTGCCGGATGCCGGCACCTTGCAACGCAGGGAACGGCGGGCGCGGCGCACGCGCCACCCGGCCGGAGAAAAACTGCTCTCGTATGCGGAACTGCGCCCGGGCGACCTGGTCGTCCATGCTTCCCACGGCATCGGCCGTTTTGAGGGCATGACGACCATGACCGTGGACGGTGTGACGCGGGACTATATCACCCTGGCGTATGCCGGCACAGACAAACTGTTCCTCCCTGCGGACCGGCTGGAGATGATCGCCAAATACATCGGCCCCGGCGGGGAGGGCAACACGGTGCGCCTCTCCCACCTGGGCGGGGGCGAGTGGCAACGTGCGACCGGGCGCGCCCGGACGGCGGCGCGGGATATGGCACGCCAGCTCATCTCCCTGTATGCCGCACGCACCCATCAGCCCGGCTATGCCTTCCCGCTGGATGACGACATGCAACAGGCGTTTGAGGACGCCTTCCCCTTTGAAGAGACTGACAGCCAGATCGCGGCCTGCCAGGAGATCAAGCAGGATATGGAGCGCCCTGTCCCGATGGACCGCCTGCTGTGCGGCGACGTGGGATACGGCAAAACGGAGGTCGCCCTGCGCGCCGCCTTCAAGGCGGTCAATGGGGGCAAGCAGGTCGCCCTGCTGGTGCCCACCACCATCCTAGCCCTGCAACATTACGAAACGGCCCTCTCCCGCATGCGGGGCTTCCCCGTTACGGTGGAGATGCTCTCCCGCTTCCGCACCCCGCGCCAGCAGGAACAGATCTGCCGCCGCGTTGCCCGCGGGGAGGTGGACATCCTGATCGGCACCCACAAACTGCTGAACCGCAGTCTGCAATTCCGCGACCTGGGCCTGCTGATCGTGGATGAGGAACAGCGCTTTGGCGTGGCGCAGAAGGAGCGCCTGAAAGAAATGTCCCACAATGTGGACACCCTGACCCTGACGGCCACCCCGATCCCCCGCACGCTGAATATGGCCATGAGCGGCATCCGCGATATGTCTCTGCTGGAGGAGGCGCCGGGCGACCGGCACCCGGTGCAGACCTACGTCGCCGCCCATGATGACGGCATGATCCTGGAGGCTATCCGCCGGGAACTGCGGCGCGGCGGGCAGGTCATCTACCTGTACAACCGGGTGGAGAGCATCGAGACAGTGGCCCTGCGCCTGACGCGGGCACTGCCGGAGGCGCACATCGTGGTGGCGCACGGCAAGATGGAAAAAGACGCGCTGGAGGACATCTGGCAGGCCATGTGCCGCGGCGAGATCGATATCATCGTCTGCACTACGATCGTGGAGACGGGGGTAGACCTCCCCAATGCCAACACCCTGATCATCGAGGATGCCGACCGCCTGGGGCTGTCCCAGTTGCACCAGTTGCGCGGGCGCGTGGGCCGTTCTAACCGGCACGCCTATGCCTATTTCACCTACCGCCCGGGAAAAACGCTCTCCGAGATCGCCGAAAAGCGGCTGGCCGCCGTGCGGGAATACGCCGCCTTCGGCGCGGGGTTCCGCATTGCCCTGCGGGATCTGGAACTGCGCGGGGCGGGCAACCTGCTGGGGGCCGAACAGCACGGCCACATCGACTCTGTGGGGTATGACATGTATATCCGCCTCCTGAACGAGGCGGTGCTGGAAGAACAGGGCAAGGCACCGGAGAAGCCCTATGAGGCGACCCTGGACCTCCGTATCAGTGCCCACCTGCCGGACTCCTACATCCCCTCCGCCGCCGGGCGCATGGAGATGTACAAAAAGATCACCCTCCTGCAGGACGATGACGACCGGCGCGACCTGGAAGAAGAGCTCTCCGACCGGTACGGCACGCCACCGGCGCCGGTGCTACGCCTGTTGCGCGTGGCGCAACTGCGCGCCCTGTGCAACCGCCTGCATATCCCCCGCATAGAACAGGCGGGCAACGAACTGCGCCTGGTGCTGGAAAAAGTAGACCTGCCGGTCTGGTCTGTCCTGTTTTCTGAGCGGCACGACTTGCGTTTTGCCAAAAGTGCGCCCCCGTGTGTCTTCTGCCGCCTGCCGGGTGGCAGTGACCCCACCGAGGTGGCCCTGCCGCTCCTTACGCGCTATGCCGCGATCTGCGCCGAGGACGCCGCCCCCACCCAAGGAAAGGAAGGAACCGTATGAAAGCATCGATCCGCCGCCCTGCGGCACTGCTCCTGCTCCTGTGCCTGCTGGCCGCCCTGCCGGGCTGTGCCAGCAGTTCCCCCACCGTCATGGAATATGCGGGGGTCCGCCTGCCCCAGAACACCTATTGCTACTGGCTCTCCTGCTACCGGGCGCAGTTCTCTGGCCTGGATAGTGGGGACCAGGCGTCTTATTACGAAGCGCAGGCCATTGAGAACATCAAAAAGACGCTGATCTGCGTTTCTCTGTTCGACAGTTACGGTCTTTCGCTCGACAGCACCGCGCGGAGCCAGATCGATCTGGCGCTGGAGACGATGGTGGAGAACTGCGGCGGGACGATCGACGCGCTGAATGAGGCCGCGGCCGCCTACGGCACCGATTACGAAGGGCTGAAGATCGCCATAACCTATGAGCAGAAGGCCGCGGCGCTGTACCAGTATCTGTTTGGTGACGGGGGGCGCTTTACCCTCTCGGATGAAAAGTACCAGAGCTATGCAGAGGCCACCTATGCGCGGGTGGAGATGATCTATATCCCCACCTTCACCTACGTGACCGACAAGGACGGGGACCGCGTCCGCGACCCGCAGACCAACGAATATCAGACGACCCCGCTGGTCGGGCGGGAGCGGGAGATCGCCGAAAACAAGATCGCCGAGGTGCGCGCGCAACTGACCGGCACGGTGAGTGCCGACGGCTTCCACCAGATGGCGCTGACGTACAGCGAGGACCCCGCCGTGAAGACCTACGAAAAGGGCTATTATTTTTCAAACGAACTGGATTACAGTGACTATATCGAGAGCATCCCGCGCACAGCGCTCTCCCTTTCCGTCGGGGAATGGACCGAGATCGCCCACAAGGACGGCGGCTCCATCTTCCTGTATCGCCGCGCCCTGGAAGGGGGCGACTGGAACACCGATGACACGGCCTTTGCCTGCAATGCCGACTTTTTTGACGACTTCACCGACCGGGTGCACAGTTACTGGTATGAGCAACTTGTCTCACAATATCTCAGCCAGGTGACCGTCTATGAGGCGGCCGCACAGATCCGCTATGCCGATCTGCCGGAGAACTGGGAACTGTACTGGTAAACGAGAAAGGAAAGAACTATGGCAAGACAGATCTGGCGCGGCGGCGCCATGCTGGCGCCCCTCCCCCCTGCCCTGGTGACCTGCGGGACGGAGGAACAGCCCAATATCCTGACCGTCGCCTGGACGGGCATCCTGTCCACGCAACCACCCGTCACCTACATCTCCGTGCGCCCCTCCCGCTTCTCGCATGCGCTGATCGAGCAGAACGGCTGTTTTGCCATCAACCTGTGCACCGAGGCGCTGGTGCGCGCCGCCGATTTCTGCGGTATGTATACCGGCGCCAAAGTGGATAAATTCGCCCGGATGCATCTGCATCCCACGCCCTCCTCCGCCATCCTCTCCCCTTCCCTGCTGGAGAGCCCGCTGACGCTGGAATGCCGCGTGCGGGAAAAGCTGTCCCTCGGCACACACGACATGTTCCTCTCCGATATCGTGGCCGTCACCGTAGACGACCGCCTGCTGGACGAGCAGGGCAAACTGCATCTGGAGCGGGCGCACCTCTGCGCCTACGCCCACGGAGAGTACTTTGCACTGGGGCGGCGGCTGGGGAAATTCGGTTTTTCTGCCGTCAAGCGGAACAGCCATGCCCCGGAGCACCCGAGACGAACGGAGGGGCACCATGGAAAACACCGTTGACGGGGTGGTATTGCTGTATAAAGAGGGCGGCATGACCTCTCAAACTGCCGTCACACGCATCAAGCGCCTCTTTGGCGTATCCAAGGCCGGGCACACCGGCACCCTGGACCCGCTGGCGGAGGGGGTACTGCCTGTCCTGATTGGCCGCGCCGTCAAGGCAAGCGAATTCCTCCTGACAGCAGAAAAGCACTACCGCGCCGGCCTCCTGCTGGGGCAGGAGACCGACACCGAGGACATCACCGGCGCGATCCTCCGCCAGTCGGATGCGATCCCCGGGGAGGAAGATGTGCGGGCGGCGGCACAGCGGATGGTGGGGGACATCTTACAGATCCCCCCTATGTATTCCGCCATCCGTGTGGGGGGAAAACGGCTGATGGAACTGGCCCGCGCCGGCCAGACGATCGAGCGCGCGGCACGGCCGGTGACCATCTATTCCCTGACCATAGAACGGGTAGACGCCACGCACTATACCCTGGACGTGCACTGCTCCAAGGGCACCTACATCCGCACCCTGTGTGCGGACATCGGCCGCGCACTGGGGTGCGGCGGCTGTATGTACGCCCTCTGCCGGATGGAGGCAGGCGGGTTCCCCCTCTCCCGCACGCGCAAGCTGGCAGAATGGGAGGCCCTTTCCCCGGCGGAACGGCAGGCGGCCGTCATCCCGGTCGCCGCGGTCTTTTCTGACTGCCCGGCCCTGACGCTCTCCCCTTTCTTTACCCATCTGGCGCAGAACGGCCAGCCCCTTTCCCTGCGGAAACTGGGGCTGGCGGCCGCGTGCGGGGCGCGCTATCGCCTCTACGATCCGCAAGGGCGCTTTTTTGCCCTGGCGGAGGTGGTCGCGCAGGGGATAGACGACCTGCCCGCCTTAAAGCCGATCCGCCAATTCTGACCCGTTATCCCCCGCCGCGGGGCTGATACGCCACCCGTGTGGCGTGAAATGACCGATCTTCTATCAGAAAGGAGCACCGATATGGCAAGACAGTGGACCCCGGAACAGTTAGCCGCCATGGAAGAGCGCGGCAGGACCCTGTTGGTCTCGGCCGCCGCCGGTTCCGGCAAGACGGCCACCCTGACCGAGCGGGTCATCCGTTCTCTGACGGACCCCCAGCACCCGGCCGATATCTCCCGCATGCTGATTGTGACCTTTACCCGCGCGGCGGCGGCCGAGCTGCGGGACCGGATCGCCGCCGCCCTGCGGGAGGCGGTCACCACACAGCCGGAACGGGCGGCGGCGCTATCGCGCCAATTGCTCCTGCTCCCCAGTGCGCACGTCTCCACCATCGACAGTTTCTGTCTGGATCTGTGCCGCCGGTATGCCGGCCGCCTGGGGCTCTCCCCTGCCTTCCGCCTCGCTGACCCGGCGGAGGACCGCCTCCTGATGCTCAGCGTGATGGAACGGCTGATCGAAGCCTGCTACGCGGGCAGCCTGCCCGAGATCGGCACGGCAGAATCCTTCTGCCGCCTCGCCGACTGCCTGGTACAGGCGCGGACGGAAAAAGACCTTGCCACCCAACTGCTGGGCATCTACCAGCGGATGGAAGGCTTCGTGCGTTCCTATCGCCTGGCGGAGGAAGCCGCCGCCGAGATGGAGGAGGCCGCCGCGCGCCCGCCGTTTGCTTCACGCTGGGGGGCCTATCTGCAACAGAAGACGATAGACGAACTGACCTACCTGCGCCAGCGCTGTCAGGATCACATGGCCGCGCTCCGGCAGGACGAGATCGGCTGTGCCACCTACCTTCCTACGCTGGCCGAGGACGATGCCGCGCTGGAGGCCCTGTGCGCCACCTGCCGATCCGGGGACTATGAAGACCTGCGGCAAAAGCTGGAGGGCCTGCAACTTGCCTCGCTCAAGTCCGTCCCCGCTAAGGACAAGACCGATGCCATGCAAGCGGCGCAGGACCTGCGCCAGAAGGAGATCAAGCCCGCGCTGGCCCGCCTGAAGGCACGCTTTTCCTATACGGCGGAAGAATGGGCGGCCTTCCTCCCCCGGCATGCCACCCTGGTCCGCCTGCTGGGGCGGGTGCTCGCCACCTTTGACCGCCAGATGCGGGAGGAGCGCCAGCGCCGTGCCGTATGTGATTTCGCGTCGCTGGAGCGCGGGGCGCTGGAACTGCTGTGTGACGCGCAGGATCAGCCCACCCCGCTGGCGGCGGAGGTCCGCGCCGCCTTTGACTATGTATATATCGATGAATACCAGGACGTCAACGAGATACAGCACCGCCTGTTTTCCTTGCTTTCAAACGGCCGCAACTGCTTTATGGTCGGGGACGTTAAGCAGAGCATCTATTCTTTCCGCGGGGCGCAACCGGACATCTTTGCCTCCCTGCGCCGTTCCCTGCCCGCGCTGATAGACGCAGAAGACGCGCAGGCGGCCACCCTGTCCCTTGCCTGCAACTTCCGCTCTAAGGCCTGTGTGCTGGACTTTGCCAATCTGGTCTTTGGCCGCCTGATGGAGGCGACCGGCGAGCGCATCGGCTACACGGCGGCAGACGCACTGGTGCCGGGCGTGCCGGAGGTGGCCGCCGTTGGCAACACACGGGTGCGCTTTACGCTCTTTTCCCGCCCGGAAGACGCCACGGAGGAAGACGACCCCGATGGCGAAGAGGCGGGGCCGGAAGAAGAAGCCGAGGCAGAGGAACCGGACGAGGAAGCGCGGGCTACGGCGGCGCAGATCGCACACCTGATACAAAAAGGGCGCCTGAGCGACGGCACCCCCGTACAGCCCGGCGATATCGCGATCCTGACCCGCCGCGTGGCCACGGGCACCCGCTTTGTCCGGGCGCTGGCCGAACGGGGCATCCGTGCCGAGACCAGCACCAAAAAGGGCTTCTTCCTGAATCCGGAGATCCTGCTGGCGCTCTCCCTGTTGAACGTCATAGACGACCCGCGCCGCGATATCCCGCTGGCGGGGGTATTGCGCTCTCCGATCTACGGCCTGACGATGGATGACCTAATCGCCCTGCGCCAGCACGCATCGCAACAGGGGGCGCGGGGCTGTACGCTGTATGAGGCGCTGACCGCCTATGTGCAGGCACACCCGGATTTTGCCCCCGGCGTGCAGTTCCTGAAACAGTTAGCTGATTTCCGCCAGATGGCCGAGGGTCAGCCGGTGGATCGCCTGATCCGCGAGGTCTATCGCCAAACCGGCCTGCTTTCCCTCGCGGGCGCGGACAAGACCGGTTCCCCGGCCCTGCGGCGTGCCAACCTGATGACCCTGTATGACTATGCCCGCCGCTATGAAGGTTCCTCCTTCCACGGCCTATATGCCTTTATCACCTACATCAACGAGGTGCTCTCCCGCGACCAGAGCATCGACCAGAGCCACGTGCTGGAGCGCCGCCCGGATACGGTGCAGGTCATGACGATCCACCAGTCCAAGGGCCTGGAATTCCCCATCTGCTTCCTCTGCGATACCGGTACCGCCTTCAACCTCCAGGATGCCAAGGCCAGCCTGCTCTTTGACGGAGCCATGGGCTGTGCCATGCGGATGGGGGACGAGAGCGGCTTTGCCCGCTTCGGCAACCCGCTGTATACCGCCCTGGCCAGCACGATCCGGGAGCGCGCCATCGAAGAAGAGATGCGCGTGCTGTACGTGGCCCTGACGCGCCCCAAAGAACAGCTCTATATCAGCGCCACGGTCAAGGATGCCCCGGCCCTGCTGCGCACCGCGCAGGAGCGGGCGCGGCACTTTGGCGCCACGGCGGCCTACGCCTGCCGCAGTCACCTGGAGATGCTCTTGGCCGCCGCGGGGGATGACCCCTCCTATGATCTGATCCTGCCAACGCAGGAACAGCCCTCCGCCCCCCCGGAGGATGGCGCAACGGCCGCCACGGCAGAGACAGTGCCCCCGGCCGATGCCCCCCATCCCACCTTTGACGATGCCCAGCTCGCCGCCCTTGCGCACATCCTCGAAGGGCGCTTTCGTTATGAATATCCCGATGAGCGGTTGACGCGCCTGCCGCGCAAGTTGTCCGTCTCCCGCCTCTATCCGGCCCTGCTGGATGAAGAGGAAGAGGGGGACACGGGCCTGTTTTCCCCCTGCGCCGCGCCGCCCGATGCGGAGGAAAATGATGCATTGGCGACACACGCCCCCCGTGCGCGCCTGCCGCGCTTTATGGGTGGGGAGCAGGACAGCGCCGCGGAGGCCGGGACGGCCACCCACCTGTTCTTGCAATTCTGCGACTTCACCCGTCTGCACGACCTGGGCGGGGCGGCAGAGCTGGAGCGCCTGGTGCAGGAGAGTTTTTTAGAAAAGCAGGACGCCGACCGCGTCCGCCTGGACGAGATCGAGCGGTTCCGCCATTCTGCCCTGCTCCGTCTCCTCCTGACCCCGGGGACAAAACTGCACCGGGAACTGCGCTTCCATGTCCACATGCCTGCCGCCGCCTTCGCACAGCAGAAAGACACCCGCACGCTGTATCAGAAGGACGAAGTACTGGTCCAGGGCGTCATGGACGGGGTGGCCACCTTGCCGGATGGGCGCCTGATCCTGTTTGATTACAAGACCGACCGCCTGACCGCGCGTGAACTGCGCACCCCGTCCTTAGCCGCCAAGCGGCTATGCGCACGGCACCAGGAGCAGCTCTCCTACTATGCGTATGCCTGCCGCGCCATGTTCGGCCGCCTGCCGGACCACGTATGGATCTACTCCCTCGCCCTGGGGGACACGGTGGAGGTGCCCGTCACGCTCCCCGATGCCCCGCGCTGACCCCGGCCAGCGGGTGGCGGTGACCCTTTTCTTCCCTTAGCATACACTGTGTGTGAGGTGAAGAAAATGTATGATGCGATATGGATGGCCCTGCTCGCCGCGCTGGGCACCTGGCTGGTCACGGCGCTGGGGGCGGGCGTTGTCATCTTTTTTCGCCACACCAGCCAGAACGCCATGAACCTGATGCTGGGGTCGGCCGCCGGCGTGATGATCGCCGCCAGTTTCTGGTCCCTGTTGCAACCGGCCATCGAACGCGCCGAGAGATATCTGCCCCAGCCGGCCTGGCTGGTCGTCAGCCTGGGGTTTTTATGCGGTGCCCTTTTCATGTGGGGCTCTGACCACGCGGTCAGCGCGGCACAACGGCACCTGCAACAGGAGAGCACCCCGCGTATGAACCGGATCATCCTGCTGGTGCTCTCGATCACCCTGCACAACATCCCCGAGGGGTTGGCTATCGGCGTTGCCTTCGGCGCCCTGACCGGGGCAGATGCCGAGGCGCTGATGGGCGCTGTGACCATCGCGGTGGGGATCGGATTGCAGAATTTCCCGGAGGGGGCCGCCGTCTCCCTGCCCTTGCGGCGGGAGGGATGCTCCCGACGGCGCAGTTTTCTCATCGGGCAGGCCTCCGGCATGGTAGAGCCGGTCGCCGCCCTGCTGGGGGCGCTCCTGGTAGTGCACATCCAGCGGATCCTGCCCTATGCGCTCTCCTTTGCCGCCGGTGCCATGGTCCTGGTCGCCGTGCATGAGCTGATACCGGAATGCCAGCAGAACCAGGAGGCCTCCCCGTATCTGGCCACCATGGGCATCGTTTCCGGGTTTACCCTGATGATGCTGTTGGATGTGGCCTTAGGGTGACGAAAAGATCACGAAAGCGCACGCAAACAGCCCCTCCGTCCGCCGGGGCGTGAGCGACCCGCAGGGAGACGTGAGCGAAGCGAACGGCGCCCCCGTGGCCTCCCTCCGGGAGGGAGGCCTATATTGCGTGGCTCCTTTCGCGCCCGCAGGGAGGCCTTTATTGCGCGGGGGCTTCCACCTCCCCAGGAGAGCTATGATACAGAAAAAGCCACCCCGGCCGGGGTGGCTTTTTCGGCCTATTCACTTCTCTTCGGTGACCAAGGAAAGGAACCCGTCCTTTTCTTCTACCGGGCAGATCGTGGGGCGCTCCAGCCCCGCGGGGGAATTGGGGCGATGCATGACGAAATATTGGCGCCCGTCAAAGCCGGAAAAGATCATGCCGTGCCCGCCATGCTCCGCCGACAGCAGGGGCGTATCGTGCCGCCACGGCCCGGCCAGCGTGCCGCTCTCCGACAATGCCTGCGCCTCCAGATACTTCCCCTGGCTGAAGCTGGACCAGAGCAACAGCAGCCGCCCTTCTGCCGTGCGGTAGGGGAACGGCCCATCCGTTACATAGGTTCCGGCCCCCGGCGCAGCCCAGCCAGGCACCGTAGACCAGGCGGGCTCCGACGCATGGAACATATCGCGCGGGGCGGCTGTCATGTGGGTCAAATCGTCCGACAGCGGGGCGTAACACATGGCGCCGTCCTGTATCTGGCACCACTCATGGCAGAAGACGATATACGGCTGCCCGGATGCATCCAGATACAGCGTGCCGTCCAGGCATTCCCAATCGCGGGGGGTGACGGGCCCCTCACTGATGGGTAGGAACGGGCCGCGCGGATCCTCCGCCCGCAGGATCTGCGTGCCGCGGCACACGCCCTCCGCCTTCAAACTGACCAGCATATAAAAGTGGCCGTGGTACACATGCACCTCCGGCGCCCAGAGGTCGCGGTCCGCCCAGAAGCCCGCGGCGATCGTGAAGCATTCCTGCGGTTCGCTCCAATGGACAAGATCCGTGCTGGTGTACACGTCCAGCCCGCTCCCCGGCCCAAAAGAGGCACTGCCGCGGGTGCCATACAGGTAATATGTCCCTTCATACGGCAGAATAAAGGGGTCGCGCAGATGGATATCAGACAAATACATGTTTTCTCTCCTTTTTTGATCTTTTCTGTGTGATCTTTTTGGTGTGCTCCCGGTGGCGCCAGGGGGCCATGGGCGCACCCGTGTGTTCTGAGATCAGTCCGGCCGGTACAGATGATAGCCATGTTCCCGGTGGTAGGCAGGGGCGGCCCCTGCCGGGCCCCGCCGCCACGCGATGATCCGATCCAGCCCGCGAAACATCTCCTCCAGGTGTTCCCGGGCGGCGCCGTTCCCGGTGTGGGCGAGCCAGGCTGTGTGGATCCTTTCCCGCGCGGCCTGCAATTCTGCCAGAGGTGCCCGATCGAACCAGCGCTCCACCGCCCGTTCTTTCCCCCATGCGAAAGCAGCCAGCCCGGCGACGGCGACGGCACAGCCGACAAGCAAAAGGGGCATCCTGCGGCCGCCTTCCTGTTCTTCTTCACGCGTGTCGGTCATCTCTCCTGCCCCCTTCCGCTTGCCTTTGCCCTCATTATACCACAAGGGCGCCGGAAAAGCAAGCCCCGCGCGAACATCGTAACTGTCAAGTAAAAGTTGGCAAAAACCATGATATAATTTTTGCTATATAATGAACCTGAAAATATTATACCCCCCGCAAAATTGTCAATAGGAAAAGGCAAAAAGCAAGGCAAAAAGTTGCTTCAAATTACGCTCAAATACAAGAAAATAGGCATAAAATACGCCCCAAAACGCTAAAAAAGAGCCTATTTGCAAGATAGACTACATCTCTTTATAAACTCCTAAGGGTTAGTTATGGGTTCGATTCCCGTTGGGGGTGCCAGAAGAAGAGGCTGGGCCAAAAGCTTTTAAACAAGCTAATGGCTCAGCCTCTTTTCGTACTTATCCACGCCAGCTTGCACGCGTGCGAGTTGCGTGCAAGTTTTTATTGATATTTTTGCACGCGTGTGATATAATATGGATAGATCGTTTCGCGGAGGTGTTATTTATGGATATTCTTCTGCCCCAAAAGGAAACTTTGGAAATAGAATTCAAAAGCGACGTAAAAAAGCTCAATGACACAGACCTGATCGACGCGGTAGTAGCCTTTGCCAACACGAGCGGTGGCGACATCTACCTTGGCGTGGAAGACGACGGAACCCCTACGGGCGTGCATGCAACACATAGGGACTATACCCAATTAGCGTCCTTTATTGCTAATCGGACCGTGCCGCCAATTTCGGTCCAGGCCGAGCCTTTATACCTGAATAACGATGTCATGATCCTGTTGATCCATGTTCCTAAAAGCCGGAGCATCGTGGCATCTTCTTCCGGAAAAATACAACGAAGGAGGCTCAAGGGGGACGGAACGCCGGAAAACGTCCCGTTGTATCCGCACGAGATCACAACACGTTTAAGCGCGTTGTCTCTTTTGGATTTTTCTGCGCAACCAGTACCCGGTGCGCAATACCAGGATCTGGACCCGATCGAGCGAGAGCGCTTGCGCAGTATCATCCGTTCCTATAATGGCGAAAAAAATCTCCTGGAGTTATCAGATGAGGAACTTGACAAAGCAATGCAGTTCGTCATCACGATCGATGATACCCTCATCCCCACATATACCGGCGTGCTGATGTTGGGCCGCAAAGAAAGGCTCAAGGAACTGATCCCCACGGCAGAATCAGCTTTTATTATGATGCGCGGCACCGAGGTGACCACAAACGAATCCTTTTATCTGCCCCTGCTTGCAGCCATGGAAAAAATGATCGATTTTGTTGCGGCCAGGAATCCGGAGCAGGAGGTGGAACAGGGCTTGTTCCGGATCTCCATCCCCGAATTCAACCCTCGTGCTGTCAGAGAAGCTATCGTCAATGCTTTTGCCCACAGGGACTATACCCAATTGGGGCGTGTTCTGGTCCGTATCGATGCCGATGGACTTTCTGTATCGAACCCTGGGGGGTTTATCGAAGGCGTCACCTGCCATAATATCTTGACCGTAGAACCACATGGTAGAAACCCTGTTCTGGCCGATGCCTTAAAACGCGTTGGCCTGGCGGAGCGATCTGGCAGAGGTGTAGACAGGATCTTTGAAGGCTCACTGATGTATGGCCGAGATCTGCCAGACTATTCGGAAAGCACATCTACCTCTGTCCGCCTGTTCATACCGCGCGGAATGCCTGACAAAAAAATGGTCGCTTTGATCTCTGAAGAACAGCAAAAGACGGGGGCCCCCGTATCGCTCAATGCGTTGTTTGTATTGAATGCTCTGAAGCACCACCGGCGCATGTCCCTCAATGAGATCAGTACGGAATGTAACATCCCGGAAACCAAATTGCGGTCGACGGTAGAGCGCCTGACGGAAGCCGGTATCATCGATGGCATGGGAAACGGCCGTGGACGTGTATATGTTTTAAGTGCGAAGGCCTACAAAGATCCCGCGCAATATGTCCGACAAACAGATATCGATGTGATCCGCTATTCAGAATTGATCATGAAATTAGCGCAAACCAAAGAATACATCACACGAAAAGATGTGGTCGAGCTACTGCATGTTTCTGCCCCCCAGGCATATCGTCTGCTCAAGAAACTGGAAAGCAACAATCAACTGATGCACAACGGGGCTACCAGTGCAACACGGTACACACTGGCAAAATAGGCCACGCCAACTTGCACGGGCTTTGCACGCGTGCGAGTTGCGTGCGAGTTGCGTGCGAGTGCGTGCGAGTGCGTGCAAGTTTATGGCCCTTTTACACCGGCGGTGTATGACGATCGGTTTCCCGCCAAAACGAACGAAAACCCATAGAAAAAGCACTTGCTGCGGCAAGTGCTTTTTCTACATATCCGTGCAACTTGCACGCGTGCAAGTTTCGCGCGAGTGCGTGTGAGTTGCGTGCGAGTTGCGTGCGAGTTTGTGCCCTTATGGCCGCCTGATCGCTATAGCGT
>CAYXDB010000025.1:0-16621 GCA_964463735.1 uncultured Ruminococcus sp.
ACAACCCAAACACGCCGCGGGCGCATTTGGCGCGCAGTCGAGGACGCCTGTCCCTACAGGTAGAGCCCAATACGTCCCAGCTTTTCTGTTACCTTTGTCACATCCGGTCGATGGCTCTGCTGGCCCGGAGTCAGTGCATGCGCACCAGGGTGCGCAGGGCTTTTTTGAGCGCTTCGCAGAGGCGATCGACTTCTTCCTCGGTATTGTGATAACTGAAACTGATGCGGATGGTGCAATCGGTCTCCCGGTCGGTGAGGCCGAAGGCGGTCAGGGGGGAGAGACTGTGCCGCCCGTGGGAGGAACAGGCCGATCCACTGGAAACGCAGATCCCTTCGCCGGACAGAAAGTGGAGCAGGGTCTCGCTCTTGATCTGGGGGGCCGTCAGACTCACGATATGCGGTGCGGCGACCGGCGGCAGGTTCGGGCGCAGGGGGGCCAATTCCGGGTCCTGTTGCAACTGCTCCAGCAGATATGCACGCAGGTGCGCCATGTGTGCGGCGCGTGTGGCCAGGGCAGCGTGCCCTTCCTGCAGCGCAGTGGCAAAGGCCGCAATGGCGGGGACGTTCTCCGTCCCGGCACGCAATCCGCCCTCCTGTCCGCCCCCCAGGATCAGCGGGGAGATCCCCTTTTGCCGTAGCAGGGGCGCACTGACCCAAAGGGCGCCACAGCCCTTGGGCCCCTCCACTTTATGGGAGGAGACGGTCACCATATCATAGCCGTCCCGCTGTGGCTGGAGCGGCAGTTTGAGATAGGCCTGCGTGGCATCCACGTGGAAGGCGGCCTCCGGCGCCAGGGCGTGCACCAGGCGGGCGGCGGCGGGGAGGTCGTATTGTGCCCCGGTCTCATTATTGACCAGCATCATGCTGACCAGTACGGTCTTGGGCGTCAGCGCCGCCTGCAATGCCTCCAGATCCAGCACGCCCCCGCGGGTGCCGATCTCCACGATCTCAAAACCTTCCTCCCGCAGATGCGCCAAAGGGAGCGCCACAGAGGCATGCTCCCCCGCCGTGGTGATCAGGCGGCCACCACGGTACCGCGCTTTGGCATGGGCGCGGCCCAGGATGGCCAGGTTGTTGCTCTCGCTCCCCCCCGCGGTGAAAATGACTTGTCCGTCCCGCACTGCCAGAGAGCGGCGCAGGGCCGCGCGTGCCTCGTCCAGTATATGGGCGGCGGCCAGACCGGTAGCATGCAGAGAAGAGGGGTTGCCGTAGCATTGCGCGGCGACCGCGCAATAGCGTTGCAGGGCGGCGGGGGAGGGTGGGGTCGTTGCGCTGTTGTCAAAATAAATGTCCTTCATGGGGTGCCTCATGCAAATGTGATGTGGGAAAGGATGCGGGATACGTCTGACAGGTGCTCTTCATAGTGGGCACTCTGCGCCGTGTAGGTGAAGGTGTAGATATAGGAGCCGCGGATCAGGAAGTACTGGGTCACCCGGTATTCCACCCCCCCGTTCTTGCCGGTAAAGGTGTAGCGGGCGGCGGGCAGGCCGGCGACCGTCAGGGTATTTCCTTCCGCATCGGTGGTGATGCCCGTCTCCTGCACCGCATAGTCCTGGTACATATGCTGGTAGGAGGGCTGGAGCGCCTCCCAATAGTCCTTCAGCGTAGAGATCCCCTCCGGATACAGGCAGGTAAAGGAGACGGAGGAACGGTCACTGTCCGATACATAGGCAGAGAGGATGCCGGTCTGCATGGCGGGGATCCAGGTCTCCGGGACGGAGAAGGTATAGGCATGGATATCCGGGTCAGAGAGTTGGCGCATGCCGTCTGTCACGGTGCCGGACACGTCCGGCGTGGTGCTAGAGGCGGCCTCCTCGGTAAATACGAACACCTGCGTCACGGTGTCGAACTGCGCCTTGTAATCGTCATATTCCTCGGTGGTGGAGGTGTAAGTCAGGACATGGATGCGGCCGTTGGCACGGGCGATGAACTGGCAGATGCGATAGGCCGTGCCGGTGTAATAGGTCCCGCTGAAGGTGTAGCGCCGTGCGGCGCGCCCCCCTTCTCCCGCGGTGCCCAGCAGGGTCTCGGCCCCTTCTTCCTCCATGGTGAAATCGGTGAATTTGGCGGTGGTCTCTTCCCGGCTCTGCAACCAGTATTCCTCCACCGAACGCTCAGACGAGAAGACCGCCAGGGAGAGGGTCGTGTTGGCATAGGCCGAGGGGGTAGCCATCGTGATGCCGGTGGTGTGCTCTACGGCCCATCCTTCCGGCAGGAAATAATAATACCCCTGCTCCTCTCCGGTGGCGTTTTGCATGCCTTGTGGGACATCCACGCCCTCTGCGGTGCTCTCTCCGCAGGCGGCCATGCCAAAGAGCGGGAAAAGCAGGCATAAAAGCAAACACAGGGCAGTACAGGTGCGTTTCATTTCAGGATCCCTCCGATTCTTTTTTGTATTCCTGAACGAGCGCCCGGAAGCGGGCACCCCGTTCTTCGTAATGGTGAAATTCGTCAAAACTGGTGCAGGCGGGGGATAGCAGGATGCTGTCCCCTGCCTGCGCGATCTTCCGGGCCTGCGCCACGGCTTCCTCCATGCGGGGGGCCTGGTAGAGCGGGCAGATGCCGGGGGTGAGGGCGGCGGCGATCTCCTCCCGCGCCGCACCGAACAGGATGGCGGCGCGTATCTGCGGCAACACCGCATTGAGGGGGTGGAAGGAGAGATTCTTCCCCGCGCCCCCCAACAGCAGGATGGGGCGCCCGCCCAGCGCCTGCACGGTGGCCTGGGTACGGCTGGGGGTGGAATCGATGGAACTGTTATAATAGCGCACCCCATCGACCTCTCCCACCCATTCCAGCCGGTGGGGCACACCGGTAAAGCGGGCGGCTACCGCCTGCACAGCCGCGGCCGGTTCAGAGAGATAGGGATAGGCCAGCGCCAGCGCCGCCATCAGATCCTGCACTACGTGCCGCCCGGGCACCCGGAGACAGTCGCTCGGGCACAGGGGCAGGCCGTCCAGCGCGATCGTGCCCCCCGCGCAGGAGAGGCAGTGCGCATAGGGGAAACTGCGCGCCAGCGCCATGCAGGAGCGCCGATCGGAAAAGGCCCATGTTTCGCCCCGCCGCCGCGTGGCTAAGGAAGATGTAAACGGGTCCTCGGCATTTAATACCGCCACGGTGTTTTTCCCCAGGATGTTTTCTTTGGCCGCTCCATATTCGGCCATAGAGGTGTGCCAGTCCAGATGGTTCTCATGCAGGTTGAGGATGGCGGCACGCGCCGGTGGCACCCCGGGGGTCATGAGCTGGAAACTGGAGAGTTCTGCCACCGCCACGTCACCGGGGCGTATAATGGGCAACAGGGGGGTCAGCGGCACCCCTATGTTGCCCCCCAGATATACCTGCCGCCCTTCCTCACCAAATTCCTGCCGGAGCAGGGCGGCGCACAGGGTGGCGGTCGTGGTCTTGCCGTCACTGCCCGTCACCCCCAGCACCGGGGCCGGGGAGAGGGCAGAGAAATATTCCCATTCTGAGAGCAGACGTGCCCCGCAGGCAAGGGCGGTATGTAGTGCCGGGAGATCGGGGCGCAGACCGGGGGAACGAAAGAGCACGTCCTCCTGCTCCAGCCCCTCCAGATACTGTTCCCCGCACAGGATCCGCACCCGGCGGTCGGCCGGTAGGGAGGTGCCAGCGGGGAGGGGATGGCGGTCGCGGATGGTCAGTGCATCCGCCCGGGCCAGCACGGCGGGCAGTAGTGCACGGTTGGAACGTCCGAAGCCCAGGAGGGCTACCCGCCCGTGGGCGGGGATCGGATCACGTTTCATGGTCAGGCTCCTTGACTGTGTACTACTGTATTATATGTGAAAAACGCGGGTAATGCAACCCCTGCATAAAAAAAGTTACAATCTGCCCCCAAAACGCACGTATGGGGCGCCGTGGCGCCCCATACGAAAGCAGTGGATCAAAAGGGAGTGGAAGGTAGCATCAGCCCTCAGACGGGGCGCCATCCGGCGCGGCCACGGTCGCTGCCTCCGGCTTTTCCGGGCGGAAGCCCGCCGGGTGGCGCATCATCTTCAGCAGGGTGCTCTTCATACGGCTCCCGCCGCGGTAGCCTGCCGCATAGGCCCGCTCAAACCACACGCGGGAGGCGGCATCATCGACCGGCATGCCAAAGCCAAAGGCATAGTGGCACCCCAGGGCAAACATGGCGCGGGCATTGCCCATTTCAGCGGCCAGGCGGCGCAGTTTCAGCGCATCTGCGATGTTGTCCTTGTCCCGGAAGATCATGGCGGCGGAGATGGAATAGATGTGCTGTGCCAGTTTTTTCGCACGCCGCGTGCTCAATTCCTCCAGCACTTCTTTTGCCTGCGGTGCACCGTGTGCCGCCGCCCGGCGCAGAAGTTCATTGGCCTTGGCATAATCATAGGTCAGGCCGCCCTGCCCCTGCAGATAGCAGGATGCCAGGTTGAATTCGGCCACGCCGCTCTCCTGTTCGGCGGCCTTGCGGTAGAAGTGGATGGCATAGCGCATGTTCTGCTCGCATCCCATGCCGTTCTGGTAGCAGTAGCCCAGATTGCACTGGGCACCGCGATGGCCAAATTCGGCCGCCACCGTATAATATTTCACGGCATCGGTGTAATTTTCGTGCGCGTAGGCATCGACCCCGCGGTTGTACAGCTCTGTCATGTCGGCCCGCACGTGGTTGACCTTTTCCAGTGCCTCCGGGTACCCCTGGAGGGCGGCCTTTTCATACCATTTCATCGCGGTAGGGAGGTCGCGGTCGGCCAGCGTCGCATCAAAGTAACAGTTGCCCACCACATATTGCGCCTGGGCATAGCCGTTCTCGGCCGCCTGCAAGTAGCAGGCAAAGGCCTTTTCTTCATCCTTTTGCGTGCCGCGCCCATCGCGGTAGCAGTCACCCAGGTTCAACAGGGCCAGATCATAGCCGCCCTTGGCCGCCAGCGTGTACCAGGTAAAGGCAGTCGCCTCGTCCTTTTCCACCCCGTCCCCATTGGCATAGCAGACGCCCAGGCTGTTCTGCGCCCGGGCATAGCCGTCCCGCGCGGCCAGGTTGTAGAGCAGCACCGTGATGGTGTAGATGCCCTCCTGGTAGGCGCGCATGCCCAATTCAAAGCGGTCTTCGTTGCGGTTCTTGATCTCGATACGGGCCGGCACCTCTGAGAACACGTGCTCTCCCATCTGGCGCACCAGGCTCTCTGCCGGACGATAGCCACCGTTCAAGGCGATCTCAGCATAGTATTTTTCGTAAGGGGTCTTTTGCCGCACGCCGCGCCCATCCCGATAGAGAAGGGCCAGCTGGTAGGCGGCGCGGAAATCTCCGTTCTCCGCCGCGCGGGTGTACCAGAAGGCGGCACGCAGGGGGTTCTCGGTGATGCCCTCCCCGGTGTTGAAGCAGTCGCCCAGCATGCGCTGTGCCCCGGCCGAGCCCAGTTCTGCCGCTACGCGGAGCCAGAAATAGGCTTCATCCACCTCTGGGGTGCCCTTGTATTTTCCCCGCAGGAAGCAGGCCAGGTGCCAGGCCGCTTCTGCATGCCCCTGCTCTGCCGCCAGGCGGAAATAGACCGCCCCCCGGCTGTGGCTGCGGGGGAGCCCGTTGCCCGTCTCCCAGCACAGCCCCAGGGCGTATTCGGCGGGGGCATAGCCGTGCTCGGCCGCCTGGAGGAAGGCCTCTGCCCGTTTCTCTGCTTCATCCTCCGGGATCTGTTCGGCCGTGGCATACAGCGCGGCGATCTCATCAGGGGTAAGCGTGCAGTCATGCTGGCAGAAAGGACAGCGCTGTTGCGCTGTAATGCTGTGCCAGGTACTGCCGCAGTTAGAACATCTCATATCTATGCCTCCGCATCATAATCGTTTTAATAATATTGTAGCATGATTTCCCGTTTTGTCAAGCCCTATGGCTTTCTCTTCTGAAGAAAAAGTTTTTCTTTCCCTTGACATCCCTGTGGCCGGGTGGTATAATAGCCGTGCGCTGGGGCGCAAATAAAGGAAAATCAAGGAGGATACTGATGGAAGCGATCCGCAAAAAAAGTTATGAGGTGGACATGACCGAAGGCCCCCTCTTCCGTAAATTGCTGGCCTTTGCCATCCCCCTGATGCTCTCCGGCATCCTGCAATGTCTGTACAATGCGGCAGATATCGTCGTGATCGGCCGTTTCGTAGGGGACGAGCCCCTGGCCGCCGTGGGCGCCACCGGTTCTCTTATCTCCCTGGTGACCAACCTGTTCATCGGTCTGTCGATCGGCACCAGCATTACCGTCTCCACCGCGATCGGGGCACGCAACGAGGGGCGGATCCATCGCCTGGTACATACCAGTGTGGCGCTCTCCCTTGTCTGTGGTGCGATCGCCATGGCCGTGGGTATGAGCGGGGCATATACCTTCCTGCAATGGATGGATACGCCGGACAATATCCTGGATATGGCCACCGAGTATATGCAGATCTACTTCGCCGGTTCGCTCTTTTCCATGTTCTATAACTTCGGCGCGGCGGTATTGCGTGCCGCCGGGGACACCCGCCGCCCGCTGTATTTTCTGATGCTCTCCGGCTTGGTCAACGTGGTGTTGAACCTGTTTTTCGTCATCGTCTGCGGTATGGACGTGGATGGGGTCGCCTATGCTACCATCATCTCGCAGGCGCTCTCTGCCATTTTGGTGTTCATCGCCCTGCTTCGCTATCCCGGTGCCTGCCGCTTCTCCTGCCGCCAGTTGCGCTTCCACGCGCGGGAGACCTGGGACATCGTGCGCACCGGCCTGCCCGCCGGGATCCAGAGCGTGGTCTTCTCCTTTTCCAATATCATCATCCAGTCGGCCATCAATTCCTTTGATTCCTTTGCCGTAGCAGGGAACACGGCCGCCTCCAATCTCGATGGCCTCAATTATACCGCCATGAATGCCCTGAGCACCACGGCGGTGACCGCCATCGGGCAGAACGTGGGCGCCGGTAAGATGAAGCGCATCACCCCCGTCCTGCTCCAGTGCCTGCTGATCGTGACGATCGTGGGCCTCACCTTCGGCGGGTGCATCTTCCTGTTTGGGGAGCAACTGTTGCATATCTACCTGCCGGACTCGCCTGAGTCGGTGCAGTACGGTCTGATCCGCATCTCCATATTGGGGCTGACCTACGTCTTCTGCGGCTGGATGGAAACGGCCTGTGGCGTGGGACGCGGCATGGGCAGTACCGTTGCCCCTATGCTGGCATCCATTTTGGGCGTCGTCGGCATCCGGCTCGTGTGGATCTATACCATCTTTGCCATGCCGGAATATCATACACTGGAGATGCTGTATTGGTCGTATCCGCTCTCCTGGCTGGTGACCTTTGCCACGCACCTCGTCCTCTTCGGCATCATCCGGCACCGCCTGGTCCGCGCGCATGAAGCGCATGCCGCCGCGCAGGGGGCAGAAGCGGCCGCCCCTGCCGTCTGAAAATATAGAAAGTAGGTACCCGTATGTCGCCAAAAGAAGAATTTATCGCCCTCTACCGCCAGCATATCCAGCGGGAAGGGGCAGACAAACTGCTGGAATATCTCTGTTCTCCCGCCTCCGATTTCTTTACCGCCCCGGCCAGCACCCGTTACCACGGCGCCCGGGAAGGAGGGCTGTGTGAGCACAGCCTGAATGTCTATGCCTGCCTGTGTGACCTGCTGGCGCGGGAACGGGTGCAGGAACGGTATGGGTTGCATTACGATGCCGAGACGCTGGCCATCGTCGCCCTGTTGCATGACCTGTGCAAGGTCAATTGCTATAAGGTCAGCCAGCGCAATGTCAAGGGGCCGGACGGCCGCTGGCAGAGCGTGCCGTATTATGAATTTGATGACCAGCTCCCCTACGGGCATGGGGAAAAATCGGTCTATGTGGCCAGTGGCTTCATGCGTCTGACGCGGGAGGAGGCCTTTGCCATCCGCTATCACATGGGCTTCTCTACCGAGATGGATGCGCGCAATGTGGGGGCGGCCTTTGCCGCCTATCCGCTGGCCGTGTGGCTGTATATGGCGGATATGGAGGCCACCTATTTCGTGGACGATAAGGAGAAGGTGTAAGTGCTTGCCGCACAAATGTTCACGCTGGCGGATGCCATCGGCATCATCACAGCGGCGGTGGCCGGCTCCATGCTCGCCATCGATAAGAAGGTAGACCTGTTCGGCGTCCTTTTGCTGGGGGCCATCAGCGCCCTGGGGGGCGGTATCACACGGGATGTTTTGCTGGGCACGCTCCCGCCGGTGGCATTTTCTTCCCCCTTTTACATCCCGCTGGCGCTGGGCGTATCGTTGCTCGTGTTCCTGCTGGCGCGGTTCGGGCGCCATTTTTACCAGCGGGAAGAGACCCTGATCCATCGGATAAACAATGTCTTCGATGCGATCGGCCTCGGGGCCTTCGCGGTCAGCGGCGCCGCCGTGGCCCATGCGGCCGGCTATGGGGAGAACACCGTGCTGGTCGCCTTTGTAGGGATGACCACGGCAGTAGGGGGCGGCCTGTTGCGGGACGTTTTGCTCCGGGAGATCCCCTTCGTCCTGAAAAAACGCATCTATGCCGTGGCGGCGCTGGCCGGCGCACTGCTCTATCACTATCTGGTGGTATGGCAGGCGGGGGAGGGCGTGGCGGCG
This sequence comes from uncultured Ruminococcus sp., assembly GCA_964463735.1. GTDB lineage: Bacteria > Bacillota > Clostridia > Oscillospirales > CAG-272 > UBA1740. The sequence continues at coordinate 8,554 of CAYXDB010000025.1, forward strand.
GCGGCAGCCATCCTCACCGTTTTCGTCCTGCGCATCTTGGCGACCGTGTTCCGCTGGAATTTCCCCCGCGCGATCGATTGAAAGTGCCTGCGCCCTGCGCCCGGCCATGCTGGCCCCGGCGCGGGGCGCTTTTTCTGTAGCGCGGGCGGGGGAAACGGGCAAAAAAGGCGTGCCCATGGCCCATCTTTGTGCAAAAAACTATTGACAGGCGGGGGAAAATATGCTATACTGTCTCAGTCATACAAGTTGGAAAAGTATAACTTCCGGGAGGCGGTATGAAAAATAGCAAACATGTGCTGGGCATCCCGGGCGGCCGCCACATTTTTGGGACGGTGCGCGTGGGGGAAAAAGGGCAGATCGTGATCCCCAAAGAGGCGCGGGACCTGTATGGGATCCACCCAGGAGACACCCTGCTCGTTTTAGGCGATGACCGCAGCGGGCTGATCGTAACACGGCCGGAACTGATGCATGACGCTGCCATGCGTGTGTTCCGAGATCTGGAGGAAAAGGACAATGATCCAAGAAAAGACAAAAAAGATGTATGAGGAGATGGGCCTGTCCCCGGCGGTGTACGCGTTCGGGGAGAAGATCCTTTCCACATTGCAGGGGCGGTTTGAAGAAGTGGATCGCCTGGCAGAACTGAATCAGGCCAAGGTAGTCTCCGCCATGCAGAAGAACCGCGTCAGCGCTTCCTGCTTTGCCGCCACGACCGGCTATGGCTTTGACGACATGGGCCGGGAGATACTGGAGCGTGTGTATGCCGATACCTTCCATACCGAGGCGGCGCTCGTCCGCCCGCAGATCACCTGTGGGACGCACGCGCTGACCGTGGCGCTCTCGGCCAATCTGTTGCCGGGGGATGAATTGCTCTCGCCGGTCGGCCGCCCGTACGACACGCTGGAGGAGGTCATCGGCATCCGCCCCTCCCCCTGCTCGCTGAAGGAATATGGGGTCAGCTACCGGCAGGTGGATCTGTTGCCGGACGGCACCTTTGACTATGAGGGGATCCGCGCCGCGATCAATGAAAAGACCAAGGTGGTCACCATCCAGCGCTCTAAGGGCTATCAGACCCGCCCCTCCTTTTCGGTACAGCAGATCGGGGAACTGATCGCCTTCGTGAAGGGGATCAAGCCCTCCCTTATCTGCATGGTGGATAACTGCTATGGGGAATTTGTCGAGGAGCTGGAGCCCTCCGACGTGGGCGCGGACATGACCGTTGGCTCCCTGATCAAGAATCCCGGCGGCGGCCTGGCGCCGGTCGGCGGGTACATCTGCGGTACGGCGGCCTGCGTGGAACGGTGCGCCTATCGTCTCAGCGCCCCCGGCATGGGGCAGGAGGTCGGCGCCAATCTGGGCATTCTGCCCGCTTTGTATCAGGGGTTCTTCTTCTCTCCCACGGTCGTGGCCTCGGCTGTGAAGGGGGCGATCTTTGCCGCCAATGTGTATGAGCGGCTGGGCTACCGCGTGGTGCCCAACGCGCAGGAAGGGCGGCACGACATCATACAGGCAGTGGAACTGGGGTCCCGGGAGGGCATGTGCGCCTTCTGCGCCGGTATCCAGGCGGCCGCACCGGTAGACAGCTATGTCAAGCCGGAACCGTGGGCGATGCCGGGATATGAGGACGAGGTGGTGATGGCCGCCGGTGCCTTCGTGCAGGGTTCCTCCATCGAGCTGAGTGCAGACGGCCCCGTCCGCCCCCCGTATGCCGTCTATTTCCAGGGCGGATTGACCTGGTACCACGCGAAACTGGGCATTTTGATGTCACTGCAAAAAATGGTAGATGCCGGGCTGGTAGACCCTGCCTGCCTTGCCTGAATGGGATCTTTACTATAACGTGTATGCAATAAGAAAGGAAGTTCGATATGTCTGCAAGTGAAACATCCGTCAGCCAAAAGAGCCTGCGCCAGCGGGCGCTGGACCTCTGGCACTATTTTTCCACCTATGAGAAGATCTGGTTCTTCAGCATCCTGATCCTTGCCTGTGTATTCGCCGTCCTGTTCCCGGAAGAGGATGTCAACGGGGTCAACGGGGGCCTGATCATGGGGCTGTATCTGGCAGATACGGTGCTGAATATCTTGTGTGAGTTGCTCATCTCCAAGCAGAGCAAGTGGAACTTTATCGTATCGGTGTTCGTGGAGATCACGGAGATCCTGATCTGCGTGGTGCTCTCTTACCGGTTTGCCACCATGGCCTCCACCCTGTTCTTCTGGTTGCCGATCGATATCATCAGTTTTATCAACTGGCATCGCCACCCGGATAAAAAAGAAGAGGAACTGACCCAGGTGCGCCGCCTGAGCGGCTGGGCCGAAGTGGCCATCATCGCCGGTATCGCCGTCTGGACGATCGGCGTGGGATATTTCCTGACCACGCTGGAGATCGGCACCGATCTCTTTGGCGGCAATGAATTGCTGGAGACGATCGTGTGCTATCTGGATGCCTGTGTGTCGGCGGTGGGCATCTGCAACGGTGTGTTCATCCTGCTGCGCATCCGGGAGCAGTGGATCGCCTGGTATATCAGTGCCATTTTGGAGGCCGTGATCAACATTCTCTCCGGCCAGCTGGTGCTGCTGGTATTGAAGGTCGGGTATCTGACCAATACCACCTACGGATACATCAAGTGGAGCCGCTATATTCGTGAGCATCAGGAGGCCGTAGCGGCCGATAAGTCCTTGCTTTGATCTTTTGCCGCACCCGTGTGTTGTGAAATGCGGCTGCGTGGGCGCCACAGGCGCCTGCACGGCCGCACTTTTGCAAGGCAGGGAAAAACAAAAAAGGCCCGCCCCGCGACCGTTCTTTGGTCGCGGGGCGGGCCTTTTCAGCTGGCTCAGTTAGCCTTGGAGATAATGACCTTGCCTCTGTACATGCCGCAGTTGGAGCATACACGGTGGGCCAGATTCATCTCACCGCAGTTCTTGCATTTTACAAGAGCCGGTGCCTCCAGCTTCCATGTGCTGGAACGTCTGGAATCTCTGCGGGCCTTGGATGTCTTTTTCTTCGGTACTGCCATGTTGGATACACCTCCTGATCTTCGTGTTCGCCGCTAGGGCTTCTTTTATGTGATATAAATTAAAACTAAGGGAAGAACTTATCGTTCTTTTTCTGCCTTTTCCCCTCGCATGCGGGCAAGCAATGCCTCTAAGGGGGCAAGGCGCGGGTCCTGCGTGTCTGCCTGGCAGGTGCAGGGGCCATCATTCAGATCTTTGCCGCAAGTGGCGCACAGGCCGCGGCAATCTGCCCGGCACAGGATCTTGGAGGGGAACTCCAATTCCAGCGTCTCAAGCAACAGGGCGTCTATGTCCAGATAGCCATCTTCGACTATCACATAGTCGTCTGCGTCCTCTTCATGAAGGTCGTTGAGCAGACCGGCCGGTGCTACCGTTTTTTCCAAACGGAAGGAGAATGTACCGGGGACGTCTTTCAGACATCTGGCGCAGGGGACGTGGTAGGAGATGCTCGCCTCCACGGTCATGCGCATATATCCTGCGGTATTGGTGATCTCACCCGCCACATCTAAGGGGCTGGTATAGCAGACATCATACGTTTCGGTGCTTTCGCTGTCCCCCGCAGGAGACAGGGAAAAACGGACAGGTAAAACGCGGATATCCTCCGAGATCAGGGGGCGCAGATCCAGTTTCATATAAACCATCCTCTCCGCCACGGCAGGGGCATGTACTACGGCGCCAAAAGTCCACATGTTATTATACACGAACGCCCGCGGATTGTCAAGTCCCTGCGGGAATTATTTTTGCCGGTGCGGGCACATTTTTTCTTTTTTGATGAAAATGCGCTTGCAAAATCCTTGGCATTGTGCCATAATAATAGTATCATATGATCAAAAAAGATGGAGGAGAAAAAGATGAAACTGGGTTCATGCCAGAGCATGTTTGCCGGCTACGGGAATGCCTGGGCCACGAAGATGAAGGAATACGGTTTTAACTATGTGGATTATTATCTGGATGGAGAACTGCGCGGGCAGAGCGAAGAGGCTTATCGCGCGGCGTTTTTAGAGCAGGTCGCGCGTGCGCGTGACGCCGGGGTGACGATCTGGCAGATACATGGCCCGTGGCGCTATCCCCCGCACGATGGCACGGAAGAAGAACGGGAAGAACGCTTTTCCGTCATGCGCCGGAGCATCGAGCTGTGTGGCGCAGCCGGGTGCCCCTATTGGGTCATCCACCCGCTGATGCCCCTTGGCCCAGACGACGACGGCGACCTGGCCCGCTTCCGTGAGATCAATCTGTCGCATTTCCGACGCCTGCTGCCGGTCGCGCATGACAGCGGTGTGACGATCTGCTTTGAGAACATGCCCATGCGGGGGCTGTCTATCTCTACGCCGGAACAGACGCTGGCTTTCGTGCAGGAGATGGACGACCCGGCCTTCCAGTTCTGTCTGGATACGGGCCACAGCATCGTCATGGGCCAGCAACCGGCCGAGGCGGCGCGGATGGCCGGGAGCCATCTGCGCGTGATGCACGTCCACGATAACGATGGCACGTATGACGCGCACCAGCTGCCCACGACCGGTATCATCGACTGGCCTGCATATCGGCAGGCCCTGCGCGAGATAGGCTTTGACGGGGTGTTCTCCATCGAGATGGGCGCCGGGGATATCGAAAAACTGTTGCCACACGCGACGCACGAGACGCGCCTGCGTGTGTTGCGCCTGATCGCCGACGAGATCATGGGAAATTGAGCGTCATTTCCCCCGGGCGGGCTGTTATGCCAGCGTCGCCTGGGTAAAGGCGCGTTGCAGTTCTGCCCCGATGGCATCGGCCAGCAGGGCAAAGCCCACGTCGTTGGGGTGCACCCCATCCACGGTGCACATGTCCTCCCACGGGCCGCGGAAGACCGAGGCGCCGTCTATGTAGTAGACCTGCTGGTCCCCCGCCGCCCGCGCGGCACGGTAAGTGGCATATACCACCTCCCGCCGCCGGATGTTCTCATGATAGGCGCTGTCAAAGTCACAGCGGGAGAGCATGAGGTAGGGGACATCGGGATGCGCGGCGCGCACGGCCTGATACAGGCGAAAATGGGTCTTTTCCAGATGCGCCACGTCCGGCGCGTTGTGATCATAGTCGGAGACGAAGGCACACAGGGGGAGCGAGGCCAGATACGCGATCATCGTGTCCTCCCCGCGCCCGGAGCCGGAGAAGCCCAGATTGATGTGGTCCAGGTGCAGGCGGCGGGAGAGGATGTTCTGATAGCAGTTGCCAGGGCGGCTGGCGCACCCGCCCTGGGTGATGGAGCTCCCGTAATACACGATGGGAAGCGGGGAGCGGTAGTGCAGGGCGTTTTCGCTCAGTGCCGCCCCTTCCCGCAGGCCGATCCAGGCATCGCCCACACCGGCATAAAGGGGAAAGTGGATGGTGATGTTCCGCATCCGGCGATCCGGGAAGCGCACGGCCGCTTCATAGCCCGGTGCCATGTCCACGCTGGGCATCAGCGTGCGGTAATAGCGGGAGATGCCGCTGTCCGGGTCATCCACATACAGGTCAAATCCGCCGGCCCCGGAACTGGGCATGTGCGGCATCCGGGACGCCACGGGGATCACCGCGCGTAATACGATCAGGTCAGAGTCGGTGGCAAAGCGCACGCGCCCCCCGGCCGTGTGGCGGGCAAGTTCGGTCACGCCCGGGCTGACCGTCCGGGCTACCGCGTCCGGCATGCGCCGGAAATCACCGGGGCGCTGTGGTTCATATAGTCCATGCAGGGCAAACGGGGCCTCCCGCACGGTATGGTAGGCCAGATCTGTGTCGGGGACGGAATGGGGGACAGAAAAATTCTGATCGATCTCTTCAATACGCATGGTCTCCTCCTGTGTGCACAGTTGTGCTGGGAACAGTATAACACAGGCGCGGGGCGATGTCAAGCGATCGGGCGTACCAAAAAAGAACAGGGAAGCCAGCATACAAACAGGAAGGAACAGATATGCAGAAATTTCAGGTAACGGGTATGAGTTGTGCGGCGTGCAGTGCACGCGTGGAGCGCGCGGTATCGCAGGTGGCGGGCGTGACCTCCTGCACGGTCAACCTTCTGACCGGCACGATGGGGGTAGAGGGCAGTGCCGGGGACGGCACGATCATCGCCGCAGTCGAAGCGGCGGGCTATGGTGCCCGGAGCATGCAGGAGGCGCCCGGGGGGCAGGCGCCGGCGCCGGACCTGCTACAGGATAAGGAGACGCCGGTACTGCGGCGCCGCCTGCTGTGGTCGCTTGGGTTCTTAGCGGTGCTGATGTATGTTTCCATGGGGCACATGATGTGGGGGTGGCCGCTCCCGGCGCCCCTTGCCCAGAACCATGTGGCGATGGGATTGGTGCAATTGCTGCTGTCTGCGGTAGTCATGGTGATCAACCAGCGCTTTTTCATCAGCGGGTTCCGCAGTCTGTGGCGCCGCTCCCCTAACATGGATACGCTGGTGGCGCTCGGCTCTGCCGCTTCCTTCGGGTGGAGCGTAGTCGTGCTCTTTTTGATGACGGACGCCCAGATGCGCGGCGATGCCGCTGCCGTCATGGGCTATATGGACGGCTTCTATTTTGAATCGGCCGCCATGATCCTGACCCTGATCACCCTGGGCAAATTGCTGGAGGCACATTCTAAAGGGCGGACGACTGACGCCTTGAAGAGCCTGATGCGCCTGGCACCGCAAACGGCCACTTTGTGGCAGGAGGGCGAAGAGAAGACGGTGCCGGTCTCTGCGGTGCAGGTGGGGGATATCTTCCTCGTGCGCCCGGGGGAGAGCATCCCGGTAGATGGCGTGGTGCTGGAAGGGAACAGCGCCGTCAATGAAGCGGCGCTGACCGGCGAGAGCATCCCGGTCGATAAGGCAGAAGGGGATCGCGTGTCGGCCGCCACGCTCAATCAGTCCGGTTTCCTCCGTTGCCGCGCCACCCAGGTAGGGGAGGACACGACGCTGTCCCAGATCATCCGGATGGTCGGGGACGCCGCCGCTACCAAGGCGCCGATCGCCAAGGTGGCTGACCGCGTGTCCTATGTTTTCGTCCCCACGGTCATGACGCTGGCCGCGCTGACGTTCCTTGTCTGGTGCCTGAGCGGGGCGGAGGTCGGATACGCGCTGGCACGGGGCATTTCGGTACTGGTCATCAGTTGCCCCTGTGCCCTGGGGCTGGCTACGCCGGTCGCCATCATGGTCGGCAACGGGCTGGGCGCCCGGAACGGCATCCTGTTCAAAACCGCGGCATCGCTGGAAGCGGCAGGGCGCGTGCAGATCGTGGCACTGGATAAGACCGGTACGGTGACGGAAGGCACCCCCCGCGTGACAGACGTGTGCCTGGCGCCCGGGGTGACAGAGGATGCATTGCTCTCGCTTGCCGTGTCGCTGGAGAGCCGGAGCGAGCATCCGCTGGCGCGGGCGATCTTGGAAGAGGGCACAGCGCGGGGGATCGCGGCGCAGGAGGTCGCGGATTTTGCCGCCCTGCCCGGGAGTGGCGTCCGCGCGGTGCTGGCAGGGGAGACCTGCCTGTGCGGCAGTCTCTCCTTCATGACCGGGCAGGTGGATGTGCCAGAGGAACTGACCCGGCAGGCGCAGGCATGGGCCGGGGAGGGCAAGACCCCCCTGCTCTTTGCCCGTGGCACGCATCTGTTTGGTATGATCGCGGTGGCCGATACCATCAAACCGGATAGCCGGGAGGCGGTAGAACAGATGCGCCGGATGGGACTGCGCGTGGTGATGCTGACTGGGGATAACGCCCGCACGGCAGAGGCGATCGGCGCACAGGTCGGTATCGATGAGGTGATCGCCGGTGTATTGCCGGATGGCAAAGAAGATGCCGTGCGTACCCTGCAGGCGCAGGGGAAGGTGGCCATGGTCGGGGACGGGATCAACGATGCCCCGGCGCTGGCCCGTGCCGACATCGGTGTTGCCATCGGCGCCGGGGCAGATGTGGCCGTGGATGCGGCTGATGTGGTACTGATGAAGAGCAGTCTGCTGGATGTCCCTGCCGCCATCCGCCTGAGCCGCGCTACCCTGCGCAATATCCATGGAAATCTGTTCTGGGCCTTTTTGTACAACGACATCGGCATCCCGCAGGCGGCCGGGTGCCTGGTCTCCG
>CAYXDB010000026.1:0-16175 GCA_964463735.1 uncultured Ruminococcus sp.
TTTTGCAAAAAAAGTGTCAGTCGGATGTAACGCTACCACATTTTGTCGCCGCGCCGCACAATTTTTTGCCCCAGCGCCGCGCCGCACTTGACAAAACAGTGCCGATGTGATAGAATACAGGTATGCGGGCATGGCGGAATGGCAGACGCGCCGGTCTTAGGAACCGGTGGGCAACCGTGCAGGTTCAATCCCTGTTGCCCGCACCAGAACAATGCTTAGAATTGGATACAATTCTAAGCATTGTTCAATTAGATCCGCCCTTTGGCGGGAGAAATCCACCTGCGGTGGATGAAATCGCTTCGCGATGAGATCCCGCTTCGCGGGGAGAGAGGCCGGATCTGGCGAAAATGTCTTTTGATACAGCAAAAGAAGGGGTGGGCCGTGCCCACCCCTTCTTACATATCCAGATCACTGTGCGGCGTCCACGATCGCCGTGAACTTCTCTGTCACCAGAGAGGCACCGCCGATCAAGCCACCATCCACATGCGGCTTGGCCAGCAGTTCGGCCGCGTTCTTTTCGTTCATGGAGCCGCCATATTGAATGGTCAGCGCCTCGGCCGCCTGCTTGGAATACAGTTTCTCCACCACAGAGCGGATGAGGCCGCAGGCCTCGTCTGCCTGTTCCGGCGTGGCGGTCAGGCCGGTGCCGATCGCCCAGACCGGCTCATACGCGATGATCACGCGGGAGAGGTCCTCCTCGGGGATACCGGCCAGGTCCAGCTTGGTCTGCATGGCCACGATCTCCTCCGTGGTGCCCGCCTGGCGGGAAGCCAGCAATTCACCCAGGCACAGAATGACCTTCAGCCCGGCGGCCAGGGCGGCCTTGGCACGCAGATTGACGGTTTCATCCGTCTCGCCAAAATACTGGCGCCGCTCGCTATGGCCCACGATCACATATTCGGCACCTGCCTCCAGCAACATATCGGCCGACACCTCACCGGTGTAGGCACCGGAGGGCTTGAAATGCACATTCTCTGCCCCGATGTGGATATTGGTGCCCTGGGCGGCCTCAGCCGCCACGGCGATATCCGTGAAGGGGACGCACAAAACGATGTCGCACTGATCCTTCCCCTTGACCATCGGCGCCAGTTCCGTAATGAACTTGCGTGCGGCAGAGGGGGTCATATTCATCTTCCAGTTACCGGCGATCACAGTTCTTCTCATCTTACACATCCTCCTCAGCGATCCTGCAGGCAGGCAATGCCCGGCAGTTCCAGCCCTTCCAAAAATTCCAGCGAAGCACCGCCACCTGTGGAGATGTGGGTGATGCGATCGGCAAAGCCCAACTGCTCGCAAGCTGCGGCAGAATCACCACCACCGACGATAGTGGTCGCCTCCGATGCGGCCAGTGCCTCGGCCACAGCGATGGTCCCCTTTGCCAGCGTGGGGTTCTCAAACACGCCCATCGGGCCATTCCAGACCACGGTCTTTGCCTCTTTGACAGCGGCGGCGAACAGGGCGCGCGTCTTTTCTCCGATGTCCAGGCCCATCTTGTCTGCCGGGATCTCGGAGGACGGCACGGTGCATACATCGACCGGGCCATCGATCGGGTTCGGGAAGGTGGCAGAGATGACCGTGTCGATCGGCAACAGCAGTTTCACGCCCTTCTCTTCGGCCTTCTTCATCATATCTTTGCAATAATCGACCTTCTCGGCATCAAAGAGCGAGGTGCCGATCGAATATCCCTTTGCAGCTAAGAACGTATAGGCCATACCGCCACCGATGATCAGAGTATCGACCTTGGTCAGCAGGTTGTTGATCACGTTCAGCTTGTCCGAGACCTTGGCGCCGCCCAGGATCGCCACGAAAGGACGGGTCGGGTTCTCCAATGCCTTGCCCATCACAGAGATCTCTTTCTGGATCAGATAGCCACAGTAGGCGGGCAGGTAGGCCGCCACACCGGCGGTAGTGGCATGGGCGCGGTGCGCGGTGCCGAAGGCATCGTTCACATACACGTCAGCCAGATCGGCCAGCTCTTTGGCGAAGGCGGGGTCGTTCTTCTCCTCGCGTGCGTCAAAACGCACGTTCTGGAGCAGGACAGCCTTGCCATTCTGCAGGGCATCGATCTTAGCCTTGGCATCCGCGCCGGTGATATCGGCGGCGAAGGCCACAGTGCCCTCGCCCAACAGGGCGTTCAGCTTATCGGCCACGGGCTGCAGGGAAAATTTCTTTGCATCGCCTTTGGCTTTTTCCAGGGCGGCGGCGCGGGCTGCTGCCTGCTCTTCCGCCGGCAATGCCTCAATGGTCTTCTTCTCTTTCTTGTTCAGACCAAAGCCGGGGGTCAGCACATTGTGCGGCTTACCCATGTGGGAACACAGGATCACGCGCGCACCATTCTTCAGCAGATACTGGATGGTGGGGAGCGCTTCCACGATGCGCTTGTCGCTCGTGATGACGCCGTCCTTCAGCGGTACATTGAAGTCACAACGGACAAGGACCTTCTTGCCGTTTAGTGCCCCAATATCCTCAATGGTCTTCTTGTTGTACATAGACATGGTATTTCCCTCTTTCCTTGATTTATTTTATTACCTATAATATACCACATTCCCGTGCCACAGTCAAGTACAGGCGGCAATTTTTTTCAAATCCTGTGTAGATCCTGCGCAGAGCGGGGGCGCGACCGCCGTGCACCGGGCAATTAACAGTTTGTTCACATCCGGTATGCGTCCATCTGCTATAATGAAAAGATGAAACCAATGAAAAAAGGACAGAACGATGGCTTTTTCTGCTGTTATATTTCGCGCGGCGCTGGAAGAGATCTGCGCCGCCAACCAACTGGAGACCTATCTGGCCGAGCCGATGGGCACGCGCCTGGTGCAACTGACCGCACGCCTGTGTGAGGAAAACGCGCACTACAACCTGACCGCGATCACCGAGGAACGTGCCATGGCACTGCGCCACATGGCAGACAGCCTGCTGTGCGCCCGCTATCTGCCGCAGGGCTGTACCCTGCTGGACGTGGGCTGTGGCGCGGGGTTCCCCTCCCTGCCGCTGGCCATTTGCCGCCCGGATCTGCACATCACCGCCATGGATGCCACGGCCAAGCGCGTGCAATTCGTCACCGCGTGTGCCGCAGAACTGGAACTGAACAATCTGGTGGCCGTATGTTGCCGTGCGGAAGAGGGGGCGCACACGCCCCTGCGCGAATCCTTTGACGTGGTGACGGCGCGGGCCGTGGCCGCCTTACCGACCCTTTCCGAATTGTGCCTACCCTACGTGCGCGTGGGGGGGATGTTCCTTTCCATGAAGGCGCGGGGGGCCGAGGAAGAGCTGGCCGCCGCCCGTGCCGGGATCGGCATGCTGGGGGGACAGTTGGAGCGCTGTGAGACGGTGCATCTGTGCGATGGGGCAGAGGACCTGACGCGCACGGCACTGCTCTTCCGCAAAAAGAGCCCCACCCCGCCCAACTATCCGCGCCCCTACGCCCGCATCCTGAAAAAGCCGCTGTCCGGGAGGCCCTGAGATGAGATGTGACAGACCTGAACTGCTTGCCCCTGCCGGTTCGCCCGATGCCCTGCGGGCGGCCGTCTGCGCGGGGGCGGATGCCGTCTATCTGGGCGGCGGCGGTTTTAATGCCCGTGCCTACGCCACGAATTTCTCCCCCGCGGCGATGGAAGAAGCGATCGCCTATTGCCACCTCTTTGGCGTGCGTGTCTATATCACGCTCAACACCTTGCTCTACGACAAGGAGAAAGAGGCCTTTTTGGACTTTGCCCGGCAGATAGCCCGCATGGGGGCCGATGCCGCGATCGTGGCGGACCTGGGGGCCATCTCCCTGCTCCGCCATTATGTGCCGGAATTGCCCGTGCACGCCAGCACGCAGGCCTCCGTGCATTCTACAAAAGGGGCCTGCGCCATGGCCGCCCTGGGGGCCACGCGCACCGTGCTGGCGCGGGAACTTTCCTATGCGGATATCTGCTCTGTCACGACACACGCCCCCATTGAAACAGAGATATTCCTGCACGGTGCCCTGTGCGTGAGCCACTCCGGGCAATGCCTGTTCTCCTCTCTCGTCGGGGGGCGGAGCGGCAACCGCGGGGCCTGCGCCCAGCCCTGCCGCCTCCCCTATAATGGAGAGGGGCATCCCCTGAGCCTGCGGGATCTTTCCTTGTCTGCCCACATCCCGGAACTGTTGCGCTCCGGCGTCGCCTCGCTGAAGATAGAAGGCCGCATGAAAAGCGCCGCCTACGTCGATGGGGTGGTCTCCATCTATCGCCGCCTGCTGGATGAAGGGCGCGCCGCCACGCCTAAGGAGGAGGAACGCCTGCGGGCGCTCTTCTCCCGCACCGGCTTTACCGATGCCTATTTCCGCGGGGCACCGCGCGAGCCCATGACCGGCATACGCTCCCCGGAAGACAAGGCCATGACGCGGGAAACTACCGCCGCACCGATGCAAGAGAAAAAGTTGCCCCTGACCGCGCAGGTGATCCTGCGTGCTGACGAAGCGGCCGCCCTGACCTTTTTCACGCCACACGGGTCCCGTGTGACCGTGACTGGGGCGGTGCCGGAACCGGCGCAAAGTTCCCCCCTGACGCGGGAGGCCGTCGTCCGCCAGATCACCCGTCTGGGGGGCACACCGTTTTCCCTTAGGCCGGAGGATGTCGCCGTCACCTGCGCACCGGGTCTCAATCTTTCGCCCGCCGCGCTGAACGACCTGCGCCGACGGGGGACGGATGCCCTGATGCATGCCGCCGCCGGGCGTCTGCCGGTCCACCCGATGCCCCCGCCGTGGACAGCCCCAAGCCCCATCGCCGGGCAGGAAGAGGCCCCGCCCCTGCGGCGTACCGTGCTCTGCTTCTCCCCCGCGCAGGCGGATGCCCTGCAAGCCTATGTGCCGCAGGCCATCGATGCGCTCTTTCTCCCCCTGTTCTCCTATCAGGAGGCGCACACCTGCCCGCAGGGGGTCTATCTGCCCCCCGTGGTGACCGACCATGAATGGCCGCAGGTGCAGGAGGCCATGCAACAGGCCCGCCGCGCCGGGGTGCGCTATGCCCTGTGCGGCAACATCGGCCTGATCGCCCCGGCGCGCGCCTGCGGTCTTACCGTGATCGGAGACTACCGGTTGAACGTCACGAACCGTGACAGCGCCGCCCTGCTCCATCAAATGGGAGTGCAACAACTGATCTTGTCGCCGGAGATGACCCTGCCGCAATTGCGCGACATGGGGGAAGGCAGTGCGATCACCTATGGCCGCATCCCGCTGATGCTGCTGGAGCGTTGCTTTACGCGGGAAAACGGTGGGTGCCAGCAATGCGGGCGTGCCGTGCTGACCGACCGGCGCGGTGCACGCTTCCCACTGATACGGGAATATCCGCACCGCAATCTCCTGCTCAACAGCCTGCCGACATATATGGGGGACCGCCAGGACGCCCTGCGCCACTATGCGGTACAGGGGGAACACCTGCTCTTCACCATAGAAGATCCGGCGCTGTGCCCCCGCATACTGGACGCCTACCTGGCCGGCCGGCCGCTGGATATCCCCTGCCGCCGCATTGCCCGCCAGGCGGTAACGCCCCCCGCATCCTCCGAAAGAGATCCCCGGGCGCCCCGCACGCCCACGCAAGGGGCCCCCACCGCGCATACGCCGGCATCGGGCGCCCCTAACAAAGGGCGCCGCGCGCCTGCCGCCGGGCGCAGATCCCCTCAGACGAAAGGAAAACACCGATGATGTGCCAACAAAAAGACGCCCCCTCCTACCGTTCCCCCCTTCTCTGCCCCCCGGGGCTATCGATCGTTCTGGCCTCCGCCTCTCCCCGGCGGCGTGACCTGCTTTCCGCCATGGGGCTGACCTTTACCATCGCCCCCTGCGAAGTAGACGAGGCGGTCGCGCCGGGCATGCCCCCGGATGACGCGGTGGAGCATCTGGCCGTGCGCAAGGCACGGGCGGCGCAGGGCGCCCATCCCGATGCCCTGATCATCGCCTCAGACACGCTGGTGGCTGATGGCATGACGGCGCTGGGCAAACCGCATGACGCGCCGGAAGCGCATGCCATGCTGGCGCGGCTCAGCGGGCGGGCGCACAGCGTCCACACCGGGGTGGCCGTACTGTGGCGCGACCGGCTCCTCTCCGACCGTGATACCACCCGCGTCATCATGCGCCCCTATGACGATGCCGAGATCGCGGCATATATCGCCACCGGTGAGCCGATGGACAAGGCCGGCGCCTATGGCATCCAGGGGCTGGGTGGCCAACTGGTCGCCCGCTATGAAGGTGCCTTTGACACGGTGGTAGGGCTACCGACCCGCCTGCTGGATCGTCTGCTCTGCACCCTGCTGGAAGAGGCGGAGAAATGAGCGCCCTGCCACAAGCCGAAAAGCAGCGGCGCATGGCCGCTATCGTAACAGCACTGAAGGACGTCTACCCCGCGGCGGTGTGCGCCCTGGACTACGCGGGTGACCCATGGCGCCTGCTGGTGATGGCCACCCTCTCTGCCCAGTGTACCGATACCCGTGTCAACCAGGCCAGCCAGGTACTCTTTTCCCATTTCCCGACCCCGGCCGCCCTGGCCGCCGCACCACTCCCGGAGATAGAAGAGGACATCCGCTCCTGCGGCCTTTTCCACAGCAAGGCGCGCCACATCCGCGAGGCCTCCCGCCTCTACGCAGAAGAATACGGCGGCGTGCTCCCTGACCGGATGGAGCAACTTTTGCGCTTCCCCGGGGTGGGGCGCAAGGTGGCCAATCTCCTGCTGGGCGACATCTATCACGCCGGTGGTGTGGTCACCGACACTCATTGCATCCGCATCTGCGGCCGCCTGGGCATGTATCCGGAGACGGAAAAGGACCCCCTCCGCGTGGAAAAGATCCTCACCCCCCTGATCTCGCGGGAAGAACAGTCCGATTTTTGCCACCGCATCGTCCAGTTCGGACGGGATACCTGCACGGCGCGTTCCCCCGCCTGCGCCACCTGCCCCTTAGCGCATCTTTCCCTGTGCCACCACGCAACGGGCACGGGACTGGACGCATCACGCAAAAGGCAGAGCAGAAAATAACAGGAGGCACCATGGAAAAATTACAGATCGACCGCCCCATCATCGTGGAAGGTAAATATGACAAGATCACCCTTTCCTCGGTGCTGGAGGCCAATATCATCCCCCTGGGCGGCTTCTCCATCTTTCACCATAAGGACAAGATGGCGCTCATCCGCCGCCTGGGGGAGAGGAATGGCATCATCGTCCTGACCGACAGCGATGGGGCGGGACAGCTATTGCGTTCCCACCTCTCATCCACACTCCCGCGGGACCAGATCACACATCTGTACATCCCGCAGATCCCCGGCAAGGAGAAGCGGAAAAGCGCCCCCTCCAAAGAAGGATACCTGGGGGTAGAGGGGATGGAGGCCGCCCGCATCCGTGAGATATTTGCCCCGTTCGCAACAAACGGGTCCGTTCAGCGCCCCACCGGGCGCCTGGTTGAGAAGCGGGATCTGTATGCGGATGGGCTGTCCGGCGGCCCGGGTGCCGCCGCGCGGCGGGAGGCACTGGCCAAACAGTTGGACCTGCCGGCGCATCTGTCCGCCGGTGCCCTGCTGGAGGCCATCAATCTCCTGTACCGCTATGACGCCTACAAAGAAGCGCTCCTTGCCCTCCCCCCGCTCACCTGAAGCCAACCACAAAGGGGGCCGTATGGCCCCGGAAAAGGAATTTTTATGGCATTTTTACAATGGCTCTCTACGCTCCGCACCCCCTTCTTTGACGTTTTCTTCCTGCTGGTGACCGCCTTGAGCAGTGAGACCGTGCTGATCGTGCTTGGCCTGCTGTTTTTGTGGTGCCTGAACAAGCGGGACGGATATCTGCTCCTGTGCGTCGGTTTTTCCGGCACGATCTTAAACCAGTTCTTCAAACTGCTGTTCCGCGTGCCGCGCCCCTGGATATTGGACCCGACCCTTTCCCCCGTCCCGGAGGCCATACCGGGCGCCAGCGGCTATTCTTTCCCCAGTGGGCATACGCAACTCTCGGTCAGCCTGTTTTCCTGCCTGGCTTACCGCGCCCGGGGATGGCGGCGCTGGGTATTGGCACTTCCCATCCTGCTCGTCCCCTTTTCCCGCATGTATCTGGGCGTACATACCCCCTCCGACGTCTTTTTCTCCTTTGCTCTGGCCATCCTGCTCAGTGGGGTGGGGCTATTCTGCATCGACAGATGCGCCGCAGATGCCCGCCGCCTGCATCGGCTCCTTGCCGGGCTGTGGATCATGGCACTGCTCTACCTGCTGTTCGTTTTGTGCTATCCCTTCCCCGACGGGCTGGACACCGCGAATTATACCGCCGGCCTGGAGAATGCCTACACCCTGCTGGGCACGGTCTCCGGCCTGCTGGTCATGCAGGTATTTGATGCGCGTTTTCTCCATTACACGACACACGCCCCCCTTCTGGGGCAGTGCCTGAAGCTGCTGCTGGGGCTTGCCCTGACGCTGGGCGTGATGAATATCCTCCGTGCGCCGCTCACCGCCCTGTGCGGCACGGCGGCCGAGCATGCCCCGCGCTATTTCTTCGTCGTCCTCTTTGCCGGATGCCTGTGGCCCATGACTTTCCCCTTCTTTGCCCGCCTGGGGCGCCGCCGCACGCCTGCCGGGTCATGACCGCCCGCACAATAGCATAAATCCCGCCCCGCCCCTGCCGGATCGGCAGGGGCGGGGCGGGATTTTCGTTCTTCTTTGCAGGTCACTCTGTGATGCAGATCGTTTCCCCGGCGGGCACGGTATAGCGCCTGCACCCATTGGCAAGGAAGTATACCGGCAGATGCGTGGGATTGTGGCAGATGCGCCCATCCAGACTGACATCCAGCTGTTGCACGGCGTGCATGTACTCCCAGATCTCGCCATTGGTCGCATACCAGATATCCTCCCGCCCGGCTACGCGCGCGGCAAACTGCTCGATCACGTGCCAGTTCTGGCAATTGTCGAACTCATAACTGTGCCCCCAGAGGTAGAAAAGGGACAGGCCGGTGCGCATGGCATACTGCGTATCCTCTTGCAGGGCAAGGAACTGCTCTGCCAGGTCCATGAGGCGCGGGTCATTATGATGGCAGGTCGGGTGCCAGCGGAGCCAGTCCTCCGGCATGGTAAAGCGCCCGGTCGAAGCGACGGTACGGGCATATATCACCCCGGCCTGGCGCAATTGCTCTACCAGCCGGTCGCTGTATGTCCCGTAAGGGTACGCAAAGCCGCGCGTGACACGTCCACACAGCGCCTCCAGGTGCTGGCGGTCGGCCACGATCTCGTATAACGCCGTCTCGGAGGGCAATGCCTCCATGTGCGCGTGGGTATAGCCGTGCATGGCCAGTTCCATCCCCTGCGGCAGATATAGTTCCTTGACTTCCTCTGCCGTCAGACGGTTCTGCCCCGGTGCGGTACCGAACAGGCCGGTGTTCACATTAAAAGTGCCGCGGAGTCCCTGCTCTCGCAGAATGGCCACCAGGCGCTGGTCTGCGCGCACGCCGTCATCATAACTGAAGGTCAGTGCCTTATGCCGGAAGCCGGGGAAACGAAAGCGGTGATCCATATCTCATCTCTCCTTTTGTCTTACTTATGCCTGCCGTGCCGTCAAATGGAAAGCAAAGCCGAGTATCTCGTCCCGGAAATAGATCAGTTGCAGGCGCCCCTGCGCATCGCGGACAGCGCTCTCCTCCGCGAAGGCGAAGCCCCGGCGGCGGAAATAGGCCACGGCACGCTCGATGTGCGCTGTCTCGATCCCTATATGCCCGTGCTGGCCGCGCCCCGGGCGATGCATCACTTCCAGCCAGGAACCGTAGAAGGTCGCCTTTTCCGCCTCCCGCACCGGTTGCCCGAACATGGCAGAGAGCAGGGCGGTCGCCTGTGCGGCCTCCTGCGGTCCAGCGGCGTTACAACCCACGTGCCACAAGCGGAAGTCAAAGAGACGGCTGACGGCCGAAGCTACGGTGGCACGGATGGCATCCATATCCCCCCGCGCCAGGTCAGCGTCCCGCACGATATAACTGCCGCCGCAGGCCAGCACCGGTGCAAAGGACAGATAGTCTGACACCGTGTCCGGCCCTATGCCGCCGGTCGGGACGAAGTGCAACAGGGGATACGGGGCACTCATGGCGCGAAGGGCCGCAACGCCCCCCATCACCGCGGCCGGGAAAAATTTCACCGTGTGCAAGCCCAGGCGGCAGGCCATAGCCAGATCGGAGGGGGTCGCACAGCCGGGCAGGATGGGGAGCCCCACCTCCTGACAGTAGGAAACGATATCCGGGTCCAGCCCCGGAGAGACGGCAAAGCAGGCCCCGGCCGCACGCGCCTCATCCACGTGCGCCCGCGTCAGCACCGTGCCGGCCCCTACCAGCATCTGCGGTGCGGCCTCCCGCATGCGGGCGATCGCCTCCCCCGCGCCCGGTGCGCGGAAGGTCACTTCCGCCGCCGGGATGCCCTCCTCGCACAGCACGCGTGCCAGCGGCGCGGCATGGGCAGCGTCCCGCACTGTCACGACCGGGAAAATGCCGATATCCCTCAGGCTTTGTTCCAATTCTGTCATGGTACACTTCCTTTACAGACTGTTTTTTCTTTATTGTACCACCGCCGCGCAAAAAAATCAACGCCTTTACCACTTTTTATCCCCGGTGCGCGGAAGGTCACTTCCGCCGCCGGGATGCCCTCCTCGCACAGCACGCGTGCCAGCGGCGCGGCATGGGCAGCGTCCCGCACTGTCACGACCGGGAAAATGCCGATATCCCTCAGGCTTTGTTCCAATTCTGTCATGGTACACTTCCTTTACAGACTGTTTTTTCTTTATTGTACCACCGCCGCGCAAAAAAATCAACGCCTTTACCACTTTTTATCCCCCGGGTGCCTCTTTTCCCGGGCGGCGCACTACCCCGCATAGTGCAGCAGAAGGCCGTGGGCTGTCGCCTTTTCGACAGCCCACGGCCTTCAGAGTTGGAACAGCGGGGAGAGGAAGCGGTCGATGCACGGCAGTTGCTGTCTCTGCACGGCAGTGCGCCGCGCCGCCGCCACAAACGGCAACCATTGCGCCACCGCGGTCCGGGGCGCCCCGCCCCCGGCACAAAACAGGGCAAGATACTGCTCCGCCAGCTCCCCTTCCCCTGCCAGGCAAAAAGACAGGTAGGTCTGTGCGGCATCGGCCGCCCCGTCCCCCTGTGCGGCGTGGGGCCAGTCCAGTATATACGGGGTGCCATCCTCCGCTATTTGAATATTTTCAGGGGTCATATCGCCATGGCAGAGTTGCGCATGGTGGGGCATGGCGCCCAGACGCGCCAGCAGATCCTTACGCGTGGCGCTATCCAGTCCTGCCTGTGCGATCTTGCGATGCAGGGTGTCGTGCAACAGGGGCAGATACGGACAGGTGTGGGAGAGCACGGCAGACTGCACCTGGCAAAGGAGGCGCAGGTGCTCCTCCCGCTGCCCGGGCGCCTCTTGCATCTGTTGCGCCAATGTCTTTCCCCGGATATGCTCCGATACGATGGCCCAGCGCCCTTCCAGGACCGTCACGCCCTGCACGCGCGGGACCGGCAGGCCCATCTCCTCGGCCCGTGCCTGGTTCTGCGCCTCGCAGAGCACATCCGCTTTGGAATAGCTCCCGTCAAACACCTTGACGCAAAGATCGCCATCCCAATAGACGATCTTCCGGTTCCGCACGGCAATGATCCTGTCCAGTTTCATCCTCTGTCCTCCTCGCCTTTCACGGCAGTATGCTATCTCCTTTACAGCGATGTGCCCGCGCCGCCGACCACGCGGCGATGCAGATGTGCCAGCGACAGCGCCATGTTCTCATATTGTACGGTCACGCCCTCCGGCACCTGGAGCCGCACGGTCGCAAAGCACCAGATAGCACGGATCCCATGGCGGATCAGCAGTTCCGCCGCCTCCTGCGCCGCCTCCGGCGGTACGGTCAGGATGCCGATCTCGACCTGGTGGGTGGCGCAATAGGCCGGCAGTTCCGGGAGCGGCAAGACCCGCCCATCGCCCTCCGGCACGCGCACATCAAAAGCGCGGGACAGGGTGATCCCATATTCCGAAAAGCCCGAAAAACCGAGCAACGCCAGCCCCAATTTCCCGGCGCCCACGATCACCGCTTCACACGCGCGATGTGCGCCCAGCGCCACCTCCAGGCTCCGGATCAGGACAGCCAGGTCATAGCCCACCTTGGGGCGGCCGGTGCCGCACACGGCAGAAAGGTCCTTGCGCACCTGTACCTCCCCCAATGCCAGCGCCCGTGCCACGGCGGTGGCGGATACGTAGCGCTGTTCCAGCGGCAAGGCACGCAGGTATTGCAGGTATCCGGGCAACCGCCCCATGGTCGCACGGGATATTTCCATCTGCTCCATCTTGTTCTCCCTCTCAGTTTGCGTATTTCCATCTTTCATTATAACGGATGTGCCGGTTTTTTTCAAGAGGCAGTTCTACATATCCGTCATGTATATATCGATATAATAATACGGATTTGCCGCACGGCATATGAAAAAACAGGCGGTCTTAAAAGATCGCCTGTATCAGGGGTGTCAAGACCGTGCGGTGCGCCTGGAAGGCGCTGTGCCCCACCACGTGGGTGCCGAGATAGGCCGTGATGCCCCGGCTCCTGTCCACAAAATAATGGGCACCGGCCGCGCCGCCCCAACCAAAGTCCGGCCGCGCATCCTCGGCGCAGGGGCACTGCTGGCCCAGACCGTAGCCCCGGCGGCCACCGACCCAATAGGTCGGCATGGCACGTTGCTCTGCGGTCATCTGGTCGGTCGCTAAAAGATCCACCGTCTCCGGGCGGAGCAATTTCCCCGTGCGTAATGCTTCTAAGAAACGGAGATAGTCTTCTACCGTGGTCACGCACCCGGCGCCACCGCTCTCATATTCCGTGCCCAACCGATAGACATTGTTGCCCGCATCACGCACCGCACGCTGTTGCTCTGCATCATAGTGATACTGCGGGCAGAGGGCCGCTTGCATCTGCGCAGAGGGGAGAAACGTGGCGCGACGCATGCCGGCCGGTGCGAAGATATGCTCTGCCACATAGGCACCAAACGACTGCCCGGTAACGACCTCGACCAGGGCGGCCAGCACATCGTGGCACAGGCTGTATTCCCACCGGTACCCCGGCTCAAACAAAAGCGGCTCCTGCGCCAGATAGCGTGCCAGCGTGACGGTGGGGCACCGCCCTGCCGTATCCTGCTGGCATTGCCGGATCCGGGGGGAGGAAAGATCATAAGAGAGCCCCGCCGTCATCGTAAAGAGGTGGCGGACGGTGATGGTGTTCTGCGCCGGGCGCAACACGCCCTCCTGTCGTACCTGCATATGCCGATACTCCGGTATATAGGCATACAGGGGGTCATCCAGCGCGAATCTCCCCGCCTCCATGCATTGCAATGCCGCGGTACAGGTGATCAGCTTGGAGCAGGAATAGATGTTATACAATTCTTCTCCTGTGGGGGGCACGCCCGCTTCCAATTCGCCCCCCTGCCGCCGATACACGCAAATGCCGTCTTTTTGCACCATGCAATCATAAAACGGGACCCCCATGCTAAGGAATCCATCCAGGCAGGCATCCAGTTCCTCTCTCTTCGCCATACGTTTTCCTTCTCTTTTATTGGTCCGGTCAATCTGCCCAGGCCATCAGGCGATCGATGCCGTTGCGGCTCCCGGAGAGGAACAAAATGTCCCCCCGGCGGAACAGATACTCCGGCCCGATCGATTCGATCAGTTCCCCGTTGCTCTCGATAGCAATGATGTTCACACCGAATTGGGCACGCAGGTTGACCGACAGCACCGTATTACCGATCAGGCGATCCGGCACCATCAGTTTAGAGATGTTCAACTGCTCACTCAACTGGATGTAATCCAGCATGCGGGAGGCCTCCAACCGGTGCGCCAGGCGCACGGCCATATCCCGCTCCGGATACACCACCTGCGCCCCCAGCTTCTCCAGTATCTCGCCATGCTCGGTACTGGTGGCCTTGGCAATGACAGAGGGGACGCCCAGACTGACCAGATTCAGCGTGGTCAGGATAGAGGTATCCATCTGCTCACCGATGCACAGCACCACCACATCACAATGGGGGATGCCGGTCTCCGCCAGGGTCTTTTTATCCAGATTTTTGACCACGTAAGCATTTTCGGTATACTCGCGCAACTCACGCACTTTTTCCTCGTCCCGGTCCAGCGCCACGAACTCCGCCCCGGAGGCGGCCAGCTCCATGGCCAGCGCATATCCGAAGCGCCCCAGACCGATGATGCCATAGGTGTTTTTCTGCTTATTGCTCTTTCCAGCCATATTCTTTCTCCTTTTATCCGATAGCAATATTCCCTTCCGGGTAACGGGCGCGATCCCCCTTGGCGAAGACCCAGAGCGAGGCAATGGTCAGCGGCCCCAGGCGGCCGGCATACATGATCAAGATGGACAGCAATTTGCTGGCGTCCCCCAGCCCGGCCGTAATGCCCGTAGAGAGCCCCACCGTGCCAAAGGCCGACGTGACCTCAAACAGTGCATCCATCAGATCCAGCCCCGGCTCTAACATCAGCATGAGGAAAGTACCGCTGACGACCAGGCCCAGGGCGATCAGG
Source organism: uncultured Ruminococcus sp. (assembly GCA_964463735.1). Classification (GTDB taxonomy): domain Bacteria; phylum Bacillota; class Clostridia; order Oscillospirales; family CAG-272; genus UBA1740. Next base: position 14,528 of record CAYXDB010000026.1, read on the forward strand.
ATGATGACCGCCGCCCGGCGGAAAGCATCTGACGGGACCGAATAGTGGAAGGCTTTTTCCGCCTTATTGGTCGCGGCCGCGCGGACCCCCAACAGTAGCACAAAGAAAGTGGTCGTCTTGATACCGCCGCCCGTAGAACCGGGGGAGGCACCGATGAACATGAGCACCGTGATGACCAGCAGCCCCGCGTGGGTAAACTGGGACAGCGAATAGGTAGAGAACCCGGCGGTGCGGGCAGAAACGCTGAAGAAGAAAGCCCCCAGCCAGGAGATGTCCTTCTCCGTCCATTTCAACAGCAATGTCCCCACCGCGAGCAATACCGCGCTGACCGACAGAGCGACCTTGGTATGCATGGAATACCGGCGGAAGTCCAGGCGCTTATCCAGCACCTCCCGGATCACCGGGAACCCGATGCCGCCAAAAAAGACCAGGCCGCAGGTCACCAGATTCAGGAGCACGTTGTTCTGATACGGGATCAGATTCTGCATATTGCCAAGGATGTCGAAGCCGGAATTGTTGAAGGCGGCGACCGAGTGAAAGAGGCTGATGCCCAGCGCCTGCCAGGGGGGGTAATCCTGCACGAACACGATAAAGCTCAGCGCCGCGCCGGTCAGCTCAAAGGCGAGCGTCGTCAAAAACACGCTCTTGATAAAGCGGATGGCGCCGCGGCCGGTATCCAGGTTCATGGCCTCCTTGATCATGTTGCGCCCTTTCAGGCGCACCCGTTTCCCCATGGCCAAAATGATGCCGGCGCCGACCGAGGTGACCCCCAGCCCGCCCACCTGGATGAGCAGTGCCAGGAAGAACTGCCCCAGGGGCGTAAAAGTGTCGCCCGCGTCCACCGCGATCAGGCCGGTCACACACACGGCGCTGGTAGACGTGTAGAGCGCATCGATATAGCGCAGGGCCACGCCCTCCTGGACACTGCACGGCAGTATCAGCAACACAGACCCCAGCAGGATCGTAACAGCAAAGCCCAGAGCGATGATGCGCCCGGGGGGTTGCCGCTTCAGCCATTCCCCGCATTTTTTGATCCCATTCATTGCTATGTATCCTCCATCCTGGCAAAAAATGACTTTTTGCCGGAGTGGTGTTATTATACCACACACCCCGCTGTTTGTCAATAGAAAAGGCCGGGGAGACGCGGCATTTCTGCTGTGTCTCACCGGCCCTGCGTGACCGCTTTACGGGCACATTCCATCATAAGAATATCCCGCGCCTTCCACCGCGGCGCGCAGTCCTTCTTCCGGCACCGGGGCGGACAGAGAAAGCTGTACCTTTCCCGTTGTGTGATCCGGGGCGGCGGCCATCACCTGCGGCAATGCCTCCAGGGCCCGCTGTACGTGCTTCTCACAATGGGCGCACATCATGCCGCTGATGTGCACGCACATCGTACATCCCTCACACGGTGCCGCTTCCAGCCGCGCCGGTGCGCCTTCCCCCTGCGGCGCAGGGGACGGTGGGGCCGCGTGCGCTTTGCCATACAGATGGCAGAAGTTCAGGCGCAGGGCGTTGGTCACCACGCAGAAACTGGACAGGCTCATGGCGGCGGCGCCGAACATGGGGTTCAGCGTCAGACCTACGGAGACCAGGCACCCGGCCGCCAGCGGGATGCCGATGACGTTGTACAAAAAGGCCCAGAACAGAT
>CAYXDB010000027.1:0-16113 GCA_964463735.1 uncultured Ruminococcus sp.
TGGCCTTAATCTTGGTTGGTACCGGCGGGTGGGCCATGCGGCGTGGCCTGCCCGGGGAGGCAGGCCACGTCCGCGGGGCGGAGAATTTCCGCCGCCTGATGGCCTATTGCCGCCGCCTGCGCATCCCCTATGTCACGGTCTACGCTTTTTCTACCGAGAACTGGTCGCGCCCTCCCCATGAGGTGGAGGGCATCATGCGTCTGCTGGATAAGTTTTTGGATGAAGGGCTGGCCGGTATGGCAGAGCGGGATGCCCGCATCGTGTTTCTGGGGGATAGATCCCCCCTGTCTCCCGCCCTGCGGGAGAAGACAGAGCGGATAGAACGCCTGTCTGCCCATCAGCCATTTACCTTGCAGATCGCCCTGAATTACGGGGGGCGGGATGATATACTGCATGCCGTCAATACATTGCTGGCGCAGGGGGCGACCGCCCCGGTGGATGCCGCCGCGTTTTCCCACTGCCTGTATACGGGGGATGCACCGGACCCGGATCTGGTCGTGCGCACCGGGGGGGATCAGCGCATCTCCAATTTCCTTTTATGGCAGTCGGCCTATGCGGAGTATTATTTTACCCGGACGCTGTGGCCGGATCTGACGGAAAAGGAATTGCATCGGGCACTGGTGGATTTCTGCGCCCGGCACCGCCGCTTTGGCGGGCTGGACGCCGCCGATCTGCCACCATCGGCACAAAAATGAATGGCCCGGCGCATGCCGGGACAGGGGTTTTAAGGAGCACGGAACTATGAAGCAACGGTTGATCACGGCAGGGGTCCTGCTGTGCATTTTGGTGCCGGTCCTGATCTTTTCAGGGACGATCCTGTTTCCGATCGTGGCCAGCCTTTTCTGCGCGATCGGCGTTTTTGAGATGTTGCGCTGTCTGGGCGTATGGCAGAAACGCGCCCTGTCCCTGCCTTCCATCGTGCTGGCCGCGGCCCTGCCGCTAGGTACAGCATGTATCAATATGGAGGCCAGTATCGGAGAGGGGCTGACATTGCTGCCGGTCTCGGTCACGGCGCGGTGCCAATATCTGTTGCTTTGCGCCGCCTGCTTCACCCTGTACATGTTCTATCTGTTTGCCCTGACGGTCGTTTCCCATCGGACCATCACATTTTCGGAGGCGGCAGGGGTGTATGTGGCCGTGTTCTATATCACGCTGGCCTTTACCGCGCTCCCGATGATCCGCCTGGGCGAACAGGGAGAGTACTACTACCTCCTGTGCTTCCTGGGGGCCTGGATCACCGATTCTTTTGCGTATTTCACCGGCGTGTTTTTCGGCCGGCATAAACTGATCCCGGATGTCAGCCCCAAGAAGACGATAGAGGGCAGTCTGGGCGGCGTGGCCTTCTGCGTGCTGTCCTTTGCGCTGTTTGGCTATTTCGTGGGGAGGGCGACCGGCCTGACCCCCAACTATCTGGTGCTGTGCCTGCTGGGGCTGTGTGTCTCTGTCCTGTCGCAGATCGGGGACCTGTTTGCCTCGGTCATCAAACGGGAGCATGGCATCAAGGATTATGGGAATATCTTTCCCGGGCACGGCGGCGTGCTGGACCGCTTTGATTCGGTCATTGCCACCACCCCGCTACTGTTGATCGTGTGTACGGTGGATGCCCTGTTGCCGGTGCAACTGCTCCTGTGACAGAAGGAACCGCCGAGAAGGGAGAACGGATATGGATACAGCGAGGGAAGGCATGCCTTCCTCGGTCGCGATACTGGGCTCTACCGGTTCGGTGGGGCGGCAGGCGCTGGAAGTAGCGCGGTATCACGGCCTGCGGGTGGATTGCCTGGCGGCGTGTCATGCCGTGGCAAAGTTGGAAGAACAGATACGGGAGTTCCACCCGCGTTTTTGCGCCGTGGCTGACCCCCACGCCGCCGCCGATCTGGCGGCCCGTGTGGCGGATACCGGCACCCGTGTGTTGCGAGGGGCGGAAGGCATCGAAGAGGCCATCTCCCGCACCGACGCCCCCGTCGTGGTGAATGCCGTGCTGGGAGAGGCCGGTCTGCGCCCAACGCTTGCGGTGATCGCGGCGGGCAAACGCCTGGCGCTGGCCAATAAAGAGTCGCTGGTCATCGCCGGGGAGGAAGTCATGCGGCGCGTGCGGGAAACGGGCGTTGCCCTGATCCCGGTAGACAGTGAGCACAGCGCGATCTTCCAATGTCTGCAAGCGGGGAGAGCCGGAGAGATAAAACGCCTGCTTCTGACCGCCTCTGGCGGCCCTTTCTTTGGGTATGACCGTGCCCGGCTGGCGCGGGTGGATCGTGCGGCCACATTGGCGCACCCTACTTGGCAGATGGGGGCCAAGATCACGGTAGATTCTGCCACCTTGATGAATAAAGGCTTTGAATTGATCGAGGCCGCCTGGCTCTTCGGTGTGCCCCCACAGGACATCACCGTCGTGGTGCAACGGCAGAGTATAATCCATTCCATGGTGGAATATATTGATAATACCGTCATCGCACAGATGAGCGTGCCCGACATGCGCGACTGTGTGCAGTATGCCCTGACATGGCCGGGGCGTGCCCCGGGCTTGACGCCCCCGCTGGATCTGTTCGCCTTGCGTGCGCTGACGATGGAGGAACCGGATGAAGAGACCTTCCGCCTTCTCCCCCTCGCCCGCCGTGCGCTGGCGCTGGGCGGTGGCGTGCCCGGTGTGCTGAACGCCGTCAATGAGGAGGCGGTTGCCGCCTTCCTTGCCGACCGCATCAGCCTTCTTGCGCTGATGGAGACGGTCGAAGAAATGACTGAGGCATTTGCACCGCAAGCGGCGCCCCTGCACACGCTGGAAGATATTCTGGCCGTGGCCGGGCAGGCGCGCACCTGCACCAAAGAAAAACTGGCCGCCCGGGCGTTGCTGTAACGCGCCTGGCGGACAAGGGAGAGATTATGGGAGTTTTGTACTGGCTGCTCGCGTTTCTGATCTTCAGCCTGCTGATCTTCATTCACGAGATGGGGCACTATCTCACGGCGCGGCTGTGTGGCGTCACGATCGAGGAGTTTTCTATCGGCATGGGGCCGAAGATGCTGACCTACACCTCGCGCAAGACCGGCATCCGCTATTCGCTCGGCATCTTTCTGTTTGGGGGATATGTCAGCATGGCGGGGGAAGATGAAGAATCGGACGACCCCAATGCTTTTTCCCGCAAGGCAGCATGGAAGCGCTTTCTCATCACGGCATCCGGCGCGTTGATGAATCTGCTCTTCGGCTTCCTCTTAGTGCTGATCCTGGTGCTGGCATCCGGCCCCCTGGGCTCCAATCGCATTGCCGCCTATCCGGAGGAAGCACCGTATGACATCTCTTCTGCGGACAGCGGCCTGCAGGCCGGGGATGAGATCTTATCGATCAATGGTAAGCGCGTCCATATCGCGGCCGACCTGAGTTATGAGATATTGCATGAGGGGGGAAATGGCGCCATCCCGGTCACCATCCGGCGTGACGGGCAGGAAATGACCCTGTCTGTCACTTTCCCCTCGGCGGAGGTCTCCGGTATACAGTACGGGCAGGCAGATTTTTACGTGCAGGCTGATGAGCGCAATGGAGGGAGTATCCTCTATCACACCTTTTACCATTCCTGCTCTACCGTGAAGATGATCTGGGATTCCCTGATCGATCTGGTGCGGGGGCAGTATGGGTTTGAGGCAGTTTCCGGCCCGGTCGGAGTGGCCGGTGCCATGTCGGAGGCGGCAGAAGCCGGATTTTTGCAACTGCTGTATCTCACCGCTGTGATCAGCATCAATCTGGGCGTTTTCAATCTGTTGCCGCTCCCGGCCCTGGATGGGGGGCGCCTGGTCTTTTTGCTGATCGAGATGATCGGCCGCCACCCGGTCCCGGTACGCTATGAAGGACTGGTGCATTTTGTCGGGCTGATGCTGATGTTGGGGCTGATGGTCGTGATCACCTTTAAGGATCTGTTCACCCTCTTCACCTGACCGCCCAGGCGACCCGTGTGTCGCAAAATAAGAGCCGGACGGCGTATGCCGCCCGGCGCTCTTTCCCTGTATGAAGAAAAGTCGCCCCGCGACAGGAGGTAGAAATATGGAATACGCGTCCCCACGCCGCACGAGCCGTGCAGTACACCTGGGCCACCTGACGGTCGGCGGGCAGGCACCGATCACGGTGCAGTCCATGACCAATACCGATACGCATGATCACGCGGCTACCTGCCGCCAGGTACAGGCGCTGGAACGCGCCGGGGCAGATATCGTGCGCCTGGCGGTGCCGGATGTAGCCGCGGCGCGGGTGTTTGCCAGCCTCAAGGAGGCCGGCGTGCGTGTGCCGCTGGTGGCTGATATCCATTTTGATTACCATATCGCGCTGGAGTGCGTGGCCGCCGGTGCCGACAAGATCCGCATCAATCCGGGCAATATCGGCACGCGGGAAAAGACAGAAGCAGTGGTACGCGCCTGCCGCGCCGCCGGGGTGCCCATCCGCATCGGGGTCAATAGCGGTTCGCTGGAAAAGCACATTCTGGAAAAGTATGGGCACCCGTGCGCCGAGGCATTGGCCGAAAGCGCCCTGTACCATGCGGCCCTGCTGGAGGAATTGGATTTTTACGACATCGTGCTCTCGGTCAAATCTTCCGATGTGCGGCAGATGTACCTGGCCAACCGGATCCTTGCCGAGAAGACCGATTACCCGTTGCACCTGGGCGTGACGGAGGCCGGTGCCGTGCGCATGGGCACGGTCAAGGGCGCTGTGGGGATCGGGGCCTGCCTGTGCGAGGGGATCGGCGACACGATCCGCGTTTCGCTGACGGCCGACCCGGTAGAAGAAGTGCGTGTGGCCCGGGATATTTTGGCGGCACTGCATCTGGACCCGCGGCAGGGGATGGAGATCATTTCCTGCCCCACCTGTGGCCGTACCAGGATCGACTTGATCCCGTTGCTTGCCCAGTTTGAAGAAGCGTTGGATCAGACGGGGCTGCGTGCCCTGCCGATCAAGGTGGCCTTTATGGGCTGTGTGGTGAACGGCCCGGGCGAGGCGCGGGAGGCAGATATCGGCATTGCCGGTGGTATCGGTGAGGCCATCCTGTTCAAGAAAGGCGTCACCGTGCGCCGCCTCCCCTCCGACCGCATAGTGCCGGAGCTGATCGCCGAGATAGAAAGGATGCGGGCATGAGCGACAAACGGTTTTTGGAGGTATTCCGGCGGTATGAACCGTCCAGTGAGCACCGCGCCCTGTTGGAGCGGGCACACCGGGTGGACGTACGCTGGAGCCGCGATCCGTTCTGCATCGTGGCCGACCTGTATTATGATACATATGAAGACAGTGAAAAACTGTACGCGATCGAAGAAGAACTGATCGCGCTGTATGAGGCCAAGTCCTTTCGCCTTTACCCGCATTACCCGGCGTCCTGCTTTTCGCTTGCCCTCATGCCGGACGTGTTGCGGGAGGCAGAGCGGAGCGGTGTGGTCACACACGGGTTTTTTGAGGAGCCCCGTTTCCAGTGGGAAGGGGACCGTTTGACGATTGCTCTCCCGTTCACTGCGTCCGGCACCGGCCTGCTGTCACTGGCCGAGACCGATCGCGCACTGGAGTCGATCATCCATTCGCGCTTCTCGCTTTCCCTGCATGTGGAGATCATCTCCTGCGCCGACGCGGAAGCACAGGAGGCCCGGCGCCGCGCCGAATGGGAGGCCTCTATGGCAGAGATCGATAAAGAGATCCGCCGCCAGGCCGAAGAACAGCGCAGGCGTGCCGCTATGCGCGGGGCCCTGGCCGGATCGGAAGGGGGGCATGCCGCCGCCCCGGTCGCCGAACACAGCGACTTCCAGCGCCGGAGCAGCTTGTCCGGCGCAGAAGGAACGGTGCAGGACCTGGGAGAGGCAGGCGTGCAGATCGGGGGCATCACGTTTACCCGTGGGGAAGGGAAGGTGCTACTGGGCACAGAATTTCCCTTGTCCGCCCCCCTGGCGATGGCCGCCCTGCATGAAGGGCGCGGCCTGGTGCTGATGGGAGAGATCTTTGAACTGGTCAAAGAAGAGAACCGCACCGGTGACCGCCTGCGTATCCGCATCGGCTTCACCGATGGTACCTCCTCTGTGTATCTGAAGACGAATCAGCCAGTGGAGGAAAGCGGCTGGACGTCCTCCCTGGGGGCGGGGAAGTGCATTGCCGTCCAAGGGGCGATCCTGCGGGATAAATTCGATGGCGAACTGTTCATCCAGCCGCGCAACGTGATGCAGATCGCGCGGCAGTACCGCATGGATGACGCCGCCGAGAAGCGAGTGGAATTGCACCTGCATACCAATATGTCAGCCATGGATGCCCTCATCCGGCCGGACGAGCTGGTGCGCACCGCGGCACGCTGGGGGCACAAGGCCATCGCCGTGACCGACCACGGGAATGTACAGGCCTTCCCCGAGGTGATGCTGGCGCTGGAAAAGCAAAAGGCCGACCTGAAGATCCTGTATGGGATGGAGGCCTATTACGTCAACGATACGGCGCGCGTCATCTACGGGGATGCCCGCCCGGACTTTGACGATGAGATGATCGTCTTTGATATTGAGACGACCGGCCTCTCCGCCGTCAATTGCCATATCACCGAGATCGGCGCCGTGCGCATCCGCGCCGGGCAGGTCATCGATACCTTTGATACCTTTGTCGATCCCGGGGTGCCGATCCCGGAGGAGATCAGCCGCCTGACCCACATCACCGATGAGATGGTCCAGGGGGCGCCGGATGTGCGGACGGCGCTGGAGCAGTTCTTTGCCTATATCGGCGACAGGATGCTCATCGCACACAATGCCAATTTTGACGTGGGCTTCATCCGCGTCCACGCGGAGCGGTGTGGTCTGCCCTTTACCAATACCTATCTCGATACCCTGGCGCTGTCCCACTATGTCAACCCGGAATTGAAGAACCATAAACTGGATACCATCGCCCAGGCGTATCATCTGGGGGACTTCAACCACCACCGGGCCGAGGACGATGCCGCCATGCTGGCCGCCATCTTCTTCTGCATGCTGGAGCGCCTGCGGAATGAGGGCATCCGGGACCTGCCAACGCTGATCTCCGCCATGAGCGAGAGCGCCGACCCGTTGCAGATCAAGCCCCGGCATATGATCATCCTGGCGCGGAACACGACCGGCCTGAAGAACCTGTATTCCCTGATCTCCGACAGTTATCTGCGGTATTACAAGCGCTTCCCCCGCATCCCCAAGAGCCTGCTGGAGCGCTATCGCGAAGGACTGCTGATCGGATCCGCCTGTGAAGCGAGCGAGCTGTTCCGCGCGATCCTGGAAGGGAAGCCGGAACAGGAGATCGAGGAGATCGCCTCTTTTTATGATTATCTGGAGATCCAGCCGCTGTGCAACAATCGCTTCCTGCTGCGGGAAGGGACCGTTGCCGGGGAAGAACAATTGCGCGATATCAATCGCCGCATCGTGGCACTGGGCAAAAAATTACACAAGCCGGTGGCTGCGACGTGTGACGCCCACTTTTTGAACCGGGAGGACGAGATATTCCGCAAGATCCTGCTGGCTGGGCAAAAATTCTCCGATGCGGATCAGGACGTGGGCCTGTATCTGCGCACCACGGAGGAGATGCTGGCGGAATTTGCCTATCTGGGGCCGGAGGACTGCCGCAAGGTCGTCATCGAGGACCCCAATCGGATCGCCGATATGGTCGAACCGTATCGCCCGATCCCGGAAGGACGATATGAGCCGACCATCCCCGGCGCCAATGAGGATCTGACCCGCATCTGCTGGGATCGCGCCCATGACTGGTATGGGGAGGACCTGCCGGAGATCGTTTCCGCCCGGCTGGAAAAAGAATTGAACTCTATCATACAGCATGGCTTTGCCGTGCTCTATATGATCGCGCAGAAACTGGTGGCATACAGCGAGAGCCTGGGCTATCAGGTGGGCTCCCGTGGCTCGGTCGGTTCCTCCTTCGTTGCCTCCATGGCCGGGATCTCGGAGGTCAATCCGCTCCCGCCGCACTACCGTTGCCCCCAGTGCCGCTATTCGGAATTTATCACAGACGGCTCGGTCGGTTCCGGCTTTGACCTGCCGGACAAGGCCTGCCCCGTCTGCGGCACACCGCTGTACGGAGACGGCCATGACATCCCCTTTGAGACCTTCCTTGGTTTCAAGGGCGACAAATCTCCGGATATAGACCTGAATTTCTCCGGGGACGTGCAGGGAAAGGTGCATAAATACACCGAGGAGCTGTTCGGCCACGGCCACGTGTTCCGCGCCGGTACCATCGGCACCCTGGCCTCCAAAACGGCCTACGGCTATGTCATGAAATATCTGGAGGAACGCAAGATCGCCCTCCCGCGGGCGGAAGTCTCCCGTCTGGTGGAGAACTGCGTGGGCGTCAAGCGCACCACCGGCCAGCACCCCGGTGGCATCATCGTGGTGCCCAAAGACAGGGATATCTACGATTTCTCCCCGGTACAGCACCCGGCCGATGACCCCAATTCCGATATCATCACCACGCACTTCCAGTTCTCCTATCTGCATGAGACCATCCTGAAGCTGGATGAGCTGGGGCACGATATGCCGACCAAGTATAAGATGCTGGAAAAGTATACGAACACCAGCGTCATGGACGTCAAGATGAATGACCCCGCCGTTTATGAACTGTTCCACAGCACCGCCCCTTTGGGCGTCACGTCGGAGGAGATCCATTCACCGCTGGGCACCTACGGCATCCCGGAGATGGGGACGCATTTTGGCCAGCAACTGCTCCTGGATGCCAAGCCGCGCACCTTTGCCGACCTGCTCCAGATCTCCGGCCTCTCGCACGGTACCGGCGTGTGGCTGGGCAATGCCCAGGACCTGATCAAGAACGGGACGTGCACCATTTCTGAAGTCGTCGGCACCCGGGACGGCATCATGCTCTACCTCATACGCCACGGATTGGAGAACGGCATGTCCTTCAAGATCATGGAGAGCGTGCGGAAGGGAAAGGGCCTGACCCCGGAGTTTGAAGCCGCGATGGTCGAGCATGGCGTGCCGGATTGGTACATCGCCTCCTGCAAGAAGATCAAATACATGTTCCCCAAAGCCCACGCCGCCGCCTATGTCATGTCGGCCATCCGGCTGGGCTGGTATAAGATCTATTACCCCATGGAGTTCTATGCCGCCTTCCTGACGGTGGCCCCCGGCGGCTTTGACGCCGAGATCGTCATGCAGGGGCGCGCCTTCGTGTATGACACCATCGCCGTCCTGGAAAAGAAGGGGAATGAGGCCACCCAGAAAGAAAAGGAGACCATCATCACCCTGCAACTGGTCGGGGAATGCATGAGCCGGGGGATCCGATTCCTCCCCGTCAGCGTCTGGCATTCGGAGGCAACGGCCTTCACCCCCGAGGATGGCAGCATCCGCATGCCCTTCTCCGCCCTGCCCGGCCTGGGGGAGACCGCCGCACAGAAGATCATGCAACTGCGTGAATCCGGCGGCCTCTATTCCATCGATGACCTGCAGACCAAGGCCGGCATCTCCCGCTCCGTCATCGATCTGTTGCGCCGTAATAAAGCGCTGGAAGGATTGAGCGAAACGAACCAGTATTCCATGTTCTAAGACCCAGGGGGCGGCGCACGCGCCGCCCCCTGTTTTTCCCCCTACCCCTCCAGTAACAATAAGACAAGGAGCAGGAGCAATAACTCACTGTCCGGCCGTTCGCTCTGCGTGACGAAGGCGGCGCACGCCAGCAATAGCAGGTCCGCCCCCGGCAGGTCGCCCAGCGGCAGGGAAGGCGCCTCCCCCGGCGCCTCCGGCGCGGTCGCGGGGATCGCTTCTTCGGCGCCTGGTGCCTCTTCCTCCACCGGTACCTTTGGCACCTCGCGCAGGGCGTCCTCTCCCTCGCTTACCGGCAGGGGGGACGGCGTTTCTTCCCGCAGGGCCGTGCCGCTGTATCCGGCCGGGACGGCCGGGCGCCCCTGCGTGGCATATACCCGTGTATACATCGCTACCTCCTGTGGCGGAGCAGTTCCATCAGCTCCAGAATGCGCAAAAGGGAATCCATCATGTCACAGCGCGCCGGGGAAAGATACGGGCGCAGTGCCTCCAGCAGCCGGGCCCGGTCATTGCCCCCGCGGCAGGGCGGCGCCGGTGGCGGGGGCGCGGGAGAAGGCGGCGGAGAGGGCGGCAGGAGCGGCGGTGCCTTGGGGCACTCCGGCCCGCGCGGCCCCTCCCCCGGGCATCCCCCACCAGGGGGCGGCGCTCCGCCGCCCCCCATGTTCCCCAGCAAAGAGGTCAGGGTCGCCAGTGCCGCAGGGTTGGAAAGCAGTCCGTTCAGCATCGCCCCCAGATCCGGGGCGCGGTCGTTCTGTCCCACGGCCTCACCTCGCACGCCGGTAGGCGGCCAGCGCCTGCAGGGCGGACGCCACATCCCCTTGCCCGCAGGAACCAAGCAGGCGGCGCAGTTTTTCCATCTCCCCTTGCGGCGGTACGCTGTCGGAGAGCGCCACGCCGGAGGCGGCGGCGATCCCGCAGATCTTTTGCCACAGGTGTGCATCATCCAGGGCGAGCAGTGCCCGCATGGCGGCCGGGTCGAATTTCATGGCTGATACCTCTCTTTCAGAAAACTATTGTCAGTATATGCACAGCACCGCCCACCGGTGCAGAAAGGATACACACGTGGACTTTTTCATCTTCTCCGATTCTCACGGGCGCATCGACCCCATGCGCATCGCCCTGGCACGTGACCGGCAGACACAGCATATCCTGTTCCTCGGGGATGGGCTGGATGACCTTTCCCGCCTGCACACCCTCTGCCCCGGCCTCCAGTGCCACGCCGTGCGCGGTAATTGTGATGACCCCTACCGCCACCGCACCGTAGAACTCACCCTCCTTCTCTCCCTCTATGGTCATAAGATCCTGATGGGCCATGGCCACACCTGGGGCGTCAAGGGCGGGATCGATGCCGCCGTGGCCCAGGCACGCGCCGCCGGGGCAGAGGTCCTGCTCTTTGGCCACACACACCAGCCCTTCTATACCTATGAAGATGGCCTCCATGTCTGCAACCCCGGCAGTATCGGCCACCCGCCGGACGGCCGCCCCTCCTTCGCCCGCCTCACCCTCACCCCCTCCACCATCCTGCTCTCCCATGGCAATATAGGATGAAGTAAGATAAAGAATGTAGAATATCCCCGAAAACGCTGGACTTTTTCCCCCGCGTGTGGTACAATGAAGTATCCCATGCCCGCATCAATACGGAGGATATATAAAATATGAAGAAAAGATCTTGGATGCGCCTCTTTCTCATCGCCCTGGAGGTCTGCGTGCTGGGCGCCGGTATTTGGATGCTGTGTCAGCAGTCTTCCGCCGCCACCGCCCTCTTTCTCCTGGCCGCCGCCATCGCCTACCTGCTCTACCGCTCCTTCACCAGCCCGCAGGATGCCCGCCTCCTTGCCCAGGTGGAGAAGGTCTGGCACCCCTACCTGCAGGGCGTCTTCCCCCAGCACCCCGCCCGGCGCCGCCGCCTGCTCACCGCCCTGCTGGAGACCATGACCACCAACAGCAGTGCCCGCGCCACCTTCGCCTCCCTCCGCCGCAAGGCCACCACCCCGCGTGAATGCGCCGCGCTGGATTTCTTCCTCGCCCGCGCCCAGGCCAAAGATGGCCGGATCGCCGAAGCCGAGCAGACCTACCGCGCCGCCGTCGCGACCGAGCCCGATTTCTCCTCCGCCTGGGCCAACCTGGGCGTCCTGTTGCAGAGCAACGGCCGGTATGAAGAAGCGGAAGAATGCCTGTTGCGCGCCGTCCAGACCGATGAGACCAGCGCCATCAAGCACAGCAACCTCGCCAACCTCTATCTCTCCCTCCATCGCGCGCCCGATGCCGTGCGGGAAGCCGCCCGCGCCATGGAGCTGGATCCCAAATTGCCCGAGGCCTGCATCGCCCGCACCCTGGCCGAGGAATTGAACGGGGACTCCTCCCGCGCCAATCACTATGCTCGCGCCTGCGTCAAATTGGGGGTAGGGGAGGAATGGATCTATGCCACCCTCAAGGCACTGCGCCGGGGCGACCTCTCCGTCCTCTCCGGGTGCGCCTCCCCGCGTGCCGCCGCCCCCGCGCAGGCGGAAAAAGCCCCCTGATCCCCCCGCAGAAAAATTTTTACAATTTTTACAATTGCTGGCCGCCCCCTTTGGCACTTTTCAGGGGCCCGCTTGCCGCCTTGTTTTTTCCCCCCCGTGGGGTGCCGTACCCCGGCGCGGCAGGGCGGCGGCGCCCGTGCCCCGGCCCGCGTGGGGGAAAAAGGCCGTTTTTTGCCCGTAGCGGGCATCCGTGTGGGGCATATCGGCCCCGCCGCCGCCCGCCCGCCCCGCCGCCGCATATATAAAAATGTATAAAAAAAACTGAAATTACCCCCATCTTTTTTTACCCGTAATACTTGACAAAGCGAAATGCATATGCTATAATACACACAAACAAGGTGGGAGGCTCTTTGCCCTTAGAGGCATTCTCTTGCTTTGATGGGGTGAGGAGGTATACAGTGACAGGCACCAATACAGCAGGTGGTGCCGGAAAAATCAGACCAACTGCTGTGTCACATGATAGCGAAAAAATTATATTTAACAAGAAAGGAACTGAAAAATGAAGAGCAAGACCCTGATCGTCAAGTTGATGGCTGCGCTTTGCGTGGTGGCTATGTTGTTCTCCTTCGCCGGCTGTGTCGATGAAGATAAAATCAATGCAGATATTGCCGCTGCCCAGCTCAGCGTGACCGAACTTGAGTCGAAGTTGAATGCATCGATCGATGCGGTTAAGAAGACGGCAGACGCCGCAGCGACCAAGGCCGCCCTGGAGGAAGTGAAAGCCTCCTTGGAGACCGCCGCTACCGCCGCCGATGTGAAAGCCCTGCAGGAAAAACTGGCAGCGGCTGAAGCGACCCTGAAGACCTTGGCTACCACCGAGGATCTGAAGAAGGTCTCTGACAGTGTTACTGAAGCAAAGAACGCCCTGGAGAAGTCCGTCACGGACGCTCAGACGGCATTGAACACTGCGATCAGCACCTTGGAAACCTCCCTCAAGGCAATGATCGACAAGAACAAGAACGATATCGCCGCCATCAATAGCAAGTTGAATGACTACGCCGCAAAGACCGATGTCACTGCCCTGCAGAACCGCGTGAACGCCCTGGAGACCGCTCTGGGTGAGGTGGACACCGAGGCATTTGCAAAGCAGTACACCGACCTGACCGAATTGCTGAAGGTTTCTACGTATAAGTACTCCTATGATAAGTTCGAGGAGACCGTCAACCAGGTGACCAAAGTGGATCCTTACGCAGACAGCGAGATCAAGAAGTTTGAGGACAGCGTGGTTCGCGCCCGCTTCTTCCTGGCTCGTGCTGTAAACGAGGATGACCTGGAGTATGCTTTCGGCATCCTGAACACTGCCAAGAATGCTCTGAAGAAACTGGATGAGTCTCTGAAGGATGCATTGGACGCTATCAAGGTGATCACACTGGATGATACCACCAAGGCAAAGTTTGAGGAAGTTGAGAATTGCTACACCAAGTTGAACGAGAAGTTGGCTGAGAAGGATCCTGCTAAGACGGTGGAGACCGAGTATGCAACGATCTATGCAACATATACGCTCAAGACTGGTGCTTACAGCAACCTGAAGAAGGCTGACGAAAAGGCCAAAGAAGTAGAGTCTACCGAGGTGGCAGGTTCGACCAACGGTATCAAGACCCAGGTCGGCAAGATCACTTTGCCGCTGGTGCATCAGAATAGCGAGTCGGACGTGGCAGCATTGGAGAGCGCTTATACCGCATTCAGGAGTGCTTACTTCGCCAAAGCTGAGTACAACAAGCTCTATGTAGACGGCGAAGATACCGACGATGCTAAACTGACCGCTGTGGTCGATGCTCTGTCTGGCGGTAAGGAGATCAAGGGCTTCCGTGCACGTCTGACCAAGTTGGCTGCCGCTGCAAACGCAGCAAAGGCGATCAAACTGATTGATACGGATGCCACCACGGGTGAGGGCAATACCAACACCTTTGCTTGGACCTTGGCACGCCCGCTCTACAACGATAACCGCCCGGCAACCCTCCTGGCGAACATCAAGGCATGGGCAGAGAGTGCTGACTACAAGGATGCATCTGACTACGGTACCTACGAAGGTGCAAATGACGACATCGAGTTGGTCAACATCAAGAAGATCTTCACCGAGGAAGCTTATACGAAACTGGTGAATGCTGATACGTATGTCAAGGCTATGAATGCCATCTACACCACCTATGTCAAGGGTGAGGGTGTGGATCTGATCGGTGATATCAACGCCCTGTACAACAGCACGAGTGGCTTCCAGTTCACGCTGGAGAGCATTACTGAGGCAAACACCTACAATGCCGCGATCTACAATGTTAAGACGGGTGATGATGGCTTCGACGGTGTGGATAAACTGATCACGAAGGTTACGAACTATGACTCTGCGAAGGACGGTAACGCCCTGGCAATGATCAGCCAGACGGTGCGCGATAATCTCGCTCAGTACCGCAGACTCGCTGATAAGATCGATGGCGCTGTGAAGACAGTTAAGGATACGTTCTACACCTCTGGCGCTATTGATTCTACGAAGGTCACCTTCGCTAACTACAAGAAGATCGAGGACTTCAAGACCTCGTTGACTAGCATCTATGCTGAGACCGCTGGTTACAATTTTGTGGCTGCTGCTGACAAGGCCGAGGGCTATGCGATCACCTCTTATGCAGATGCGATCTATGATGCCCTGATGGAAGCTTATAAGGAATTTACTTCTAAAGCTGCTGATGCCTGGAAGAAGGCTCAGGAAATCCTGACGAAGATCAATGAGAATGGCGTGAAACTGGATCAGGGTAAGCAGATCAACTCCGCTTTGGATGCCATTGTTGACGCTTGTAGTACGTATGGTTTTGAGCCGACTGACGTTGTTACCATCGTCATTACTGCAGAGGACGGTACTACGACTTCTGAGCCAGTGAACTTCAGGACCTTGTCTGTGGATTTTGAAGGCTATGTTACGACGTATGCAGCGCTGGCCAAGAAAGCTTTTGATGAAGTCGGTACGTCCATCAACGGCAGCATCAACACTATGGAGACTTCTGCCGTCAATGCCGCTGATCTCAGCAACTACAACACTATTACTGCATTGTGGAAAGCTATCATTGGTGGTGAAGGCGTTGGGCACTACTGGTTCAGTGCTGATTACTTCACCGAGAGTTTGGTAACTGGCAAGAAGTATGAGGATATGTTGGGTGCTACTGCCGATGTCGTGATCAACGGTCAGCCTGGCAAGACTTATGCATTCCTCACTGCTGCGGACTACGCGAAAGTTAAGACTTGGAACGAAACTGCTGAGAATACGCTGACTGCTGAAAAGGCCGCATTCAAGGTTTGGAAAGACAAGGCCGATGCACTGTTGGCTAAGACGATGAGCATCCACCTGGCAGATGATTTTGCTAAGCTGGATACCGAGTATCAGAACCTGTGGAAGGATGCGGAAGGCAAGGCCCTCTACTATGGTGTGCTGACTGGCCCGACCACTTCTAACCAGCTCAATGGCGAGCGTACTGCATATGAAACATTCAAGGCGCAGAAGGATATCTGCGATAGTAAGAAGGATGCCGCTTATGGTGCTGCTACTACGATCATCAACTTGATCAAGGGATTGCCTAAGTTGGATGCAACTGCTATCACATCTACAAATGCTGCAAGTACGTTGACGTCCGTGGGCGCAATTGAAGGCCTCTTGGATGACTTCTATGCGACTTATTGCACGGATAACTGCTACTTCGTCACGGAGAGCAACAATTACCTGCTGCATCTGGCACGCGTCAAGGGTGTGGCGCAGTTCGTAGATGCGTATGATAAAAAGGTTGCGGCTATCAATGCTGACACTGATCTTGATGATGCTGCAAAGGCTGCTGCAATCGCAGCTATCGATGCAAGAGTTTCTGTTGAAACGGTTGTTTCTGCTATGGCTCGGTGTGCTGATGTTGCCAGCGCTAACTACAACGCAAACTACTATGTCAAGATGTTGAACGACTAAAATAGTGAACCTTAGGTTCACTTAACGGGAAAAGCCCGCATTCGTGCGGGCTTTTTTCGCGCCCATTTTCTCGCCCCCTCTTCGTGGCCTCCCTCCGGGAGGGAGGCATAGGTACGCAGGCTCCTTCCGTCACCG
>CAYXDB010000028.1:0-15913 GCA_964463735.1 uncultured Ruminococcus sp.
GCAAACTGCCCTTTGGTATCGCGCAGATCGGCAAATCCTTCCGCAATGAGATCACCCCGGGCAACTTCACCTTCCGCACCCGTGAGTTTGAGCAGATGGAGCTGGAGTTCTTCTGCAAGCCGGGTACCGATCTGGAATGGTTCCGCTTCTGGAAGGATTATTGCGCCCAGTTCCTGTATGATCTGGGCATGACGCGGGAGAACCTGCGCCTGCGGGATCATGACCCGGAGGAGCTCTGCTTCTATTCCAAGGCTACGACCGACTTTGAATTTCTCTTCCCCTTCGGTTGGGGCGAGTTATGGGGCGTGGCAGACCGCACGGATTATGACCTGACCCAGCACCAGAACCACAGCGGCGAGAGCATGGAGTATTTTGACCCCGAGACGAACGAAAAATATATCCCCTACGTGGTCGAACCGTCTCTGGGCGCCGACCGTGTGACGCTGGCGTTCCTTGTAGATGCGTATGACGAGGAGACGGTGGGCGAGGGCGATGTACGCGTGGTGCTCCACCTGCATCCGGCGCTGGCACCGGTCAAGGCGGCTGTGCTGCCCCTGTCCAAAAAACTGTCGGAGAAGGCACTGGAGCTGAATGATAAGCTTTCTCGGCATTTTGTGACCGAGTTCGATGAGAACGGTTCTATCGGCAAGCGTTACCGCCGGCAGGATGAGATCGGTACGCCGTTCTGCATCACGTATGACTTTGATTCTGAGACAGACGGTTGCGTAACGGTGCGCGACCGGGATAGCATGCAGCAGGTACGTATGCCGATCGATGAGGTCGTTGCCTACGTAGAACAGCGCCTGCAATTCTGATAAAAAAGAAACGCCGCGCGGGCCCGCGCGGCGTTTTTACGCTTGAAAGGAGGATGGGTATATGGCGCAACTGACGACCCTGTGTTATCTGGAAAAGGACGGCTGCTATCTGATGATGCACCGCACCAAAAAAGAGCACGACATCAACCGGGATAAGTGGATCGGCATAGGCGGGAAACTGGAGGCAGGGGAGAGCCCGGAAGAATGCCTCCTGCGTGAGTGCCGGGAGGAGACCGGTCTGTGCCTGACGGGATATGCTTTGCGGGGGATCGTGACCTTCGTCACGCGCGAGGGGGCGTGCGAATACATGTTCCTGTATACGGCCCACGCCTGGCAGGGGGAATTGGCCCCGGAGTGCCGGGAAGGGGAACTGGCATGGGTCCCGCAGGCCCGGATCCCCACCCTCCCGCTGTGGGAAGGGGACCACATATTTTTGCACCTGCTGGAGCAGGGGGCGCCATTCTTCTCCCTGAAGCTGGTCTACGCGGGGGAAAGATTGGAGCAGGCCTGCCTGAACGGTGCCCCTTATCCCCTCGCAAAAGATCAGGGCCACTCGCCAGAAACATAAAACACGCGGCCGCACCAAGTGCCTTGGTGCGGCCGCGTGTTTTGCATTATGGGTAGCAGGGCATTTTACGGCCCTTGCCGTCACAGTTCGGTAAAGTCGCAGGGGGAGACGCCTGCATCGGTCAGGCGCAGGGTAAGGATCTGGTGCGGGCGCAGTGCGATAGGGAAGGTGGTGCCCCACACCTGCACGGTGCCGGAAGCCGGCTGGCCGCCGATCTCCGTCAGACGCAGGATATATCCATGGCCATCCTCGGCCGCTTTCCATGCGATCAGGGAGACCCCCGGCGCGTCACAGGAGAAATGCGTTGCCTGCTGGGGGAGTACCCCTGCATGATACGTCTCCGGGATCACGGGGAACAGGGCATGCAGTTCCTCTGCCGTGTGGGTGACCTGTACCAGGTTCTCAGCTTGCGGCAGGATCACATAGGAAAAGGTCTGTTCCCCCATGTCCTGCGGGTGCAGGCGGTCATTGGGGCGGGGGCCGTAATGATCGGCATAATAGCAGGTGCGGGCCACCAGCATGCGCATCTCGCCCGCTTGCGCAGAGGATGAGTACTTGCCATCGTTGACCACGGCATAGCAGTGGGTCGGCCCCTTGGCCAGCATATAGCGGAGCATGGGCATCTCCAGGTTCTCAGCTTGCGGCAGGATCACATAGGAAAAGGTCTGTTCCCCCATGTCCTGCGGGTGCAGGCGGTCATTGGGGCGGGGGCCGTAATGATCGGCATAATAGCAGGTGCGGGCCACCAGCATGCGCATCTCGCCCGCTTGCGCAGAGGATGAGTACTTGCCATCGTTGACCACGGCATAGCAGTGGGTCGGCCCCTTGGCCAGCATATAGCGGAGCATGGGCATCTCCAGCCCGTTCCAGGGGGCCGCGGTGACCCCGCCGGGCACTTCCCGTTGCCAGGTGGCCTCCGGCATGCCGGTGTCAAAACAGAGTTTGACGGAGACCAGCGGGTCGTTCATGGTCAGACGTGCCGTTACATGGAGGCGTGCATCTGTCGGATACAGGGTGTAGGTCTGCTCCAGCGTGCTGTGGCGCCAGGTCTGGCGCACACGCAGGGAGGCGCAGCACCGCCCTTCCTCCAGCACGGTGAATTCCGGCGCGGCAAAAGCGCCGATCTCCTGGTCAAAGACAAACTTCCCGTGTGCCCAGGTGTCGTTGCCACTGTCGTCGATCACGATCGCACGGGCGGCAAACGCCCCCGGCAGGGGCGCCCCCTCCGCCGGGCAGAAGGAGCGGATGCACCCGCTCTCCGGATCAAAATGGACGGTGAGACAGTCGTTTTGCAGGGTGTGCGCCGTGGCGCGGCAGACGGGTGCGCCGGGGGCGACCTTTTCCTGCGTGCCGTAGTACCAATAGGTGCGCCAGCCGAGTGGGGGCAATTCTGCTAAGAACATGGCACTCTGGATCGGCTGGGGGCCGTTGGCATAGTCGGCGGTGCAGGACTGGAAGGGCAGGGGGTTGCCCTGCTCGTCTGTCAGACCGCGGCAGGGGCCGTAATTGCGCACCGAGACCGGCACACGCACCGCGTGGGAAAGGGGGTTGACGACAACGATCGGAGTTCCCATATCATCCTTTTCCCACAGCACGGTGCCCTGCTCCTTGGAGGCGGGCGTGATGCCCTTCGTCGTGTCGATCTGCCAGGAGATGCGTCCGGCGGCCTCCCAGATCTGGCGCACGCCCTCCGCCACCGTTCCATGCATGAAGTGGCATGCCTCCT
Organism: uncultured Ruminococcus sp.; assembly: GCA_964463735.1. GTDB lineage: Bacteria > Bacillota > Clostridia > Oscillospirales > CAG-272 > UBA1740. The sequence continues at coordinate 3,110 of CAYXDB010000028.1, forward strand.
CGCAGGCGCTTTCGATGCAGGTACCCGCCAGGATGTCATGGAACTGGTGGAAGAGCAGATCCTTCCAGGCGCGGCGCAGGGCGGCCATCCCCTGACCGCCGGTGGGGGCCACATGGGCGGCGCAGGCGTTCAGCACCTCGCCCTCGGTCAGATAACTTTCTGCGCGGCGGTTCAATTGCTTGATGGTGGAATTGGCGGCATAACAGCCGGAGGCGTGATTTTGCAATTCCCCCTGAAACGCGGGCAGGGAAGCAAGGTCGCCCTGGCGCAGGGTAGTAAAATAGGTATCCGGGTCCGAGAAGACGAAGGGGTGGCGCGCCGTTTCCCGGTAAGAGAGCAGGCTCTGTATCTGCCGGATGGTGGGGCCGCCCCCGTGGTCACCCACGCCAAAGAACATCAGCATGTCGGTGGGGGAGAGATCGGCATACGCCTCATAGGCGCGGGCACGGTCGTGCAGATCCTGTTCGTTCATGCAGTAATCGTTCAGGCGGAAGGCCAGGACCTCATCCTCCCCCTGCCGCCAGCGGAAGGCATTTTCGGAAAAAGGATAGGTCATTTCATTCCCCGGCGCGGGACGCATGAAGATATAGTTCTCCATGCCGCCCGCCCGCAAAAGAGAGGGGAGCCCGGCCGCATGGCCAAAGGAATCCACATTATAGCCCGTGCGGGCGATACGCCCGAATCTTTCGTAAAAGTACCGCTGGGAATATAGCATGTGCCGGGCAAAACTTTCAGAGGAGGGGATGTTGCAGTCCGGTTGCAACCACATCCCACCCACGATGTGCCAGCGGCCCGCCTGGACGGCCGCCTGGATCTGCGCAAACATTTCCGGGCAGTTTTCCTCGATATAGGCATAGTAGGATGCCCCCGCGCAGGTAAAGACGAATGCGTCAAATTCTTCTATGCGGTCCAGCGCAGAGCGGAAGGTCGCCCGTATCTCGGCCAGGCCGTCTCCAGCGCGCCACAGCCATACCGGGTCGATATGCGCCTGCCCGACCAGATGGATCGTTTTCTCTTGCATGATGAGCCTCCTTGTGAAAAGAAAAATGTGTGGCGGGACCTGTTATGTTGGAAAAAAGTGTTCTTCTACCGTGGCGCACAGCCAGTGATACAGGGGCAGGTGCAGTTCCTGCACGCGGTAGGTCTCACGCGCCTGGACATGGAGGGCGATGGTAGAAAGCGGGTCCAGTGCACAGGGGCACTGGCCCGTCAGGGTCAGGACGGCCATACCGCGTGCGCGTGCGGCACGCGCGGCGGCCACTACGTTGTCGGAGTTGCCCGATGTGCTGATCGCCATCAGCACATCGCCCGGCCGCCCCAGGCAGTAGACCGCCTGGGCATAGACCAGCGCCGGGTCTTCATCATTCATAAAGGCGGTCATCCACGCCGTCTGGGAGTGCAGGGAGATGGCGGGCAACCCCTGCATCAGGCCGTCGGCCAGCGCCGCTTCCTCAGGGGCGAAGGCCGCACGTTGCTCTGGCGTCAGAGGGCGCCTTTTCAAGAAGCCTTTCATCAGTTCGCCCACGATGTGGTCCGCGTCTGCGGCACTGCCACCGTTCCCGCACAGATACAGGCGCCCCCCTTGTGTAAAGCAATGAATGAGGAGTTGTGCGGCCTTTTGCATCGCAGGCAGGCAAGCCTGCAACCCCGGGTAGCGTGCGCCCAGGGCAGTTAACGTCTCGTGCATGTAGTGTTCCTTTCCTGGCTGTCAAGCCATGCTGGCCAGTGTCAGGGCGGCCAGATCCCCCAGTTGCTCACCCAGCGCGGCGGGGACGATGCGCAGACCGGTGCGTGTGGCGGGGAGCGCTTCTTTTACCAGGACTTGCTCCATCGGCCCCCGCAGGAGCGTTTCTGCCCGCGCAAAAATACTGCCGATCACGATGACCTCCGGATCCAGCACATCTGCGAGCAGTGCTACCCCGTGCCCCAGCATCTCGCCACAGCGTGTGTAGACCTCCTGCGCGACCGGATCACCGTTGTACGCGGCCTCCGCCACGGAGGCCGCCGTGATGCTGGCAAGATCCTCCATACGGGGGCAGAAAGCGGGGGCGCGGCCCATCTGCAAAGCGGCCAGCGCCGCGGCCCGCGCCTGCTGTGCCAGCCCACCGCCGCTGGCAAATCCTTCAAAGGAACCGGCTTTGCCGTATCCCACCGGCCCCAGCGACCGCATGCGCACATGCCCGACCTCGCCCGCATAGCCGTTTTTGCCGCGGTACAGCTGCCCGTTCAAGATCAGCCCCGCTCCCATCCCGGTGCCAAAGGTCAGAAAGATCATGTTGCGGGTGCCGCGCCCGGCGCCGTAGCGCCATTCGGCCAGGGCACAGGCGTTTGCATCGTTTTCCAGATAGGCACGCCCGTGGTAGCGCTCCTGTAACAGCGGCACGATGCCGACCTCGTCCCAACCCGGCAGATTGGGTGGTGAGAGGATGATGCCCTTCTCCGCGTCTAAGGGACTGCCACAACTGATGCCGATGCGGCTGAAGTCGTCTGTCATCTCTTCTGCCAGATGGCAGAGCCGGTCGATCATGACGTAGGGAGAGACGGTCAGGTCAGTGGGGATGCGCTTTTTTTGCACCAGGGTGAGGTGCCCGTCGATCTCTTTGCCGATGGATACAGCGCATTTCGTACCGCCGATGTCAAATCCTATCATGGGAAGTTGCCTCCTTTGGCCGCCGGGGCGGCCCTGTTTTGCTTTTTATTATATTATATCATATAAAATAGGGCTTGTATATAGCGATATTCTGTGCTATAATTTAGAAAATCAACACAAAAGGAGAGAAAAATGGTCACACACCCCAGCCTTGCCCCCTCCGACCTGCCCCAGCATGACCAAGTGTACGTAGAGCGCCGGCGCGTGGCCGCCGGGGAGCATGTGCCCCTGCACTGGCACGATTATTGCGAGTGGGAGATCGTCCTCTCCGGGCGCGGGGAACAGGTGTATAACGCCCGGCGCTATCCCATGCAGCGTGGCACGGCCTATCTTCTAACACAGGAGGCGATGCACGCGCTGTGGGTGGAGGAAGAGGTGGAACTGCTGAAGATACAGTTCCATGAATATGCCCTGCCGGGACCGGCCGCACAGATGCTGGCGGCGCACCGCGGTGATCTCTACTTTTCCTTAGAAGAGGAAGAATTACAGCAGATGGTCTCCCTGTGGGCGCAGATAGAGCGGGAACTGGCCCAGCGCCGCCCACTCTATCCGCTATTGGTGCAGGGTGCCGTCACGGCTGCTGTGGTGCCGCTGTTGCGGCGCGTAGAGGGGCAGGGGGCACCCCTGCCCGGTGTATTGCAACAGGCGATCGCAGAGGTGCATACCCGTTTCCGCACGGCGCTGACCCTTTGTGATGTGGCGGCACATTGCGCCGTCACGTCCAATTATCTGGGGCGGCTCTTTTCCCGTTGGATGCGCGTCTCCTTTTCGGACTATCTGAATACGGTGCGCTTGCGCTACGCGTGCCAGCTATTGCGCGGGACGGGCATGTCGGTGCAGGAGGTTGCGTTTTCCAGTGGCTATGCATCCAGTGCCTATTTTCAATACGTCTTTCGCCGTCGCTTTTCCGTCACGCCACTTACGTATCGGCGGCAGGGAAATACGCAGGGCGCATCCGATCCATAAAACACCGCGGGGGACGTGCGTAATAGCCCGTCCCCCGCGGTGTTCGGTTGGATGTTTATTGGAGCACCTCAAATTTGTAGCCTACGCCCCACACGGTCTTGAGCAACCATTTGTCGGAAACGCCCTCCAGCTTTTCCCGCAGGCGCTTGACGTGCACGTCCACAGTGCGGGAGTCCCCCAGATAATCAAAGCCCCATACCTTGTCAAGCAACTGGTCGCGCGTGAAGACGCGGTTGCAGTTGGAGGCTAAGAAGTAGAGAAGTTCCAGTTCCTTGGGGGGGATGTCGATCGGCTTGCCGCATAACTTCAATTCATATTTTTGCAGGCTGATCTCGATGTTTTCAAATTTCACGACCTCATTGTCGATCGCGTTGGCATGGGAGTTATAGCGCCGCAATACGGCCTTGATCCGGGCAGAGAGCTCCTTCATATCAAAGGGCTTGACGATAAAGTCGTCTGCTCCCAGTTCCAGGCCCAGCACCTTGTCAAACACTTCTCCCTTCGCAGTGATCATGATGACCGGTTTGGGAGAGATCTCACGGATCTCGCGGCACACCTGCCAGCCGTCTTTGCGGGGCATCATGATGTCCAGCAGGACCAGATCCGGCTCATAGATCTTAAAGTAATTTACTCCGTCCGCGCCATCGTTGGCGGCCTTGACCTGGTATCCTTCTTTCTCCAGGTAGAGGCGCAGCATCTCGCAGATATTCGGATCGTCGTCTATGATCAACAGTTTGGTCTCCATGGTTATACCCCCCTAATTGTTAATTTTGTGCTTGCGTGTAGCAAAGTTCACATCCTGCCACTATTATACACCCTTCTTGTGAAATGTGTTGAACGAATTATGAACAAATTAACATATTCCTAAAATATCACTCGCATTTCACCCGTTCTTCACATGGGCAGGGGAACAGCCCCCGCGCGGGCATCTTTTTTGTGCGGCGGGAGGAAAACAACGCCCCCCGCAGGCCGCCATTTGCGGCCTGCGGGGGCGTGTTCCACAGGGTCAGAATTCTATCTCCATACCGTCATAGGCCACGCGGATGCCGTGGGGCGCGGCCATGGCGATCAGGTCGTCATGGGTGGCGCGGCTGTTGTGCGAAAAATGGGAGACGACAAAGGTCGTCGCATCGGTCGCCAGGCCACGGCGCCGCATCTCATCGGCCAGACGCAGGCAGGTGTCAAAGCCCAGGTGCCCGTCCATCCAGCCGGTCAGTGCCCCGGCGCAGCAGTCCAGGGATACCAGATCGAAGGGGGAGAGCGCCGCCAGCGCCGCCAGGCTCTCTTCACAGGGCCAGCCGGTGTCGTGCGCATACAGGAGCCGCTTTTGCCCATCGGAGATGGCATAGATGACGGGAGAAGTGGACGGGTCGTGGTTCGCCGGGACGGCCAGCACCGTATACTGCCCCACGGGGAAGGGGGCCTTCAGGGGGATCTGCGTGGCATCGGCGATCGGGGCAAACAGATCCCCGTCCTCCGGGCGGGCAAAGATCTGCTGGAGGCGGTCATACCCTGCCTGCCCGGCATAATAATGCAATTTGGTGCAGATCCCCGCCGCGAAGCCGGGACGGCACATGCCGATGTCCTCCGGGTAAAAGTGATCGCAGTGGCTGTGTGTGATCAGGCAGTCGTGGATGCGATCCCAGTCCAGACCATAGCGGTGCGTGTGGGCCAGCGTATCCGGACCAAAGTCCAGGAGCAGATCGTCATTGACCAGCGCCTGCTGGCGGGTGCGGAGGTCCCGCCCTCCGTTTTCGCGGGCGTGGCGGCACACCGCGCATTGGCAAAACAGGGAAGGGATCCCTTCGTATGCCGCAGTACCCAGATAGCGTAATCTCATGGTCATGTTCCTTTCTGTTTTTCAAATATCTAAAGGGGGTGCAGGGGGGCCGGGGAAACGGCCACGCGGGGGCTACTCCTTTCGGCGCCGCGCAGGGAGCCGAAGTTTACGGAACAGGGAGGCAAGGAGGCCTTTTTCATATCGATTCATACCAAAGGTGAACATGCACAGGGCATAGATACCGCACAGGAGCGCGACCATCCCGATCAGCCCCGCCCAGCCATCAAAGGGCCAGACATGCCGCACGGCCAGCCCCGCGGCGGTCATCAGCAGGATGCTGGGTAGGATCCCTCTGGTCAACTCTCTGTAATAATAGCGCAGATCTATATGCAGCTTTTTGCGGAAGAGGATGTTCATGACCAGCACATCGCCCAGCATGAGTGAGATAAAGGTGCCAAGGGTCGCTCCCAGGAGCGGGCGCCACTGGATCAGGGCGATGGTCAGCAGGATGTTCAGCAGTACGATCACGATCTTCAGAATGGCCTGTTCCCGGTGCTGATCCAGCGCCCACAGGATCTGGGTACCGATCGATTCCGTCAGGATAAGCAGATAGGCCGTCATCAGGATCAGGGCGACCAGATACGCCTCCCGGTTCTCCTCTCCTGCCCAGAGCAGGATGAAGCGTTGCCCACAGACAAGAAAACCGCCCTCGATCAGGCCAAGGACCATGAATACGATCCGCCCGATGCGCACCATCTCGCGTGTCAGCGTGGTGGCATCGGCCCCATGTTCGACCATATGGACCACCCCCGGCATCAATACACCGGTAAAGGACGTGCCGATCGATTGATAGTACTGTGTGATCTGCGTCCCCACACCGTATACCGCCAGGATGGTAGAGGAAGATGCCACCAGTGACCCGATCAGCACCTGATCGAGCGAGGCATTCAATTGGGTGGCGACCATCTGTAATAGGATCATGGAGGAATAGACCACGATCTCACGCACGAAGCCTGCCTCGATCCCCTTGAAGCGTGGGCGCAAACGGAGCCGGAACAGCACATACAGGACGAAGAAGATGCGGCACAGCACCGTCATGAGCAGATTGATGGTCACGATGCCCACGCTCCCCATCCCGCGGCGGAGCGCCAGGACCGTGAGCAGGATGCGCACGGCGATCTGCAGGATGGAGGCGCCCTGCGAGATGGCAAATCTCTCACAGGCGATGATGGTGTTGTTAAAGGCCGCTGTGCCGAGCGTGACGGCCGCATTCAGCATCGTGATGAAAAGCAGTTTCTGCCCCAGGGCGATCTCCTCGGCGGACAAGCCTTTGGCAAACACCTGCGGAAATATGGCGATCAGTATGCCACCCGCCACGACCGCGACCACGGCGACCACGGCGTAATATATCGTGGCGATGCCCAAAAATTTCTGTGCGCGCTCTGTCTCGCCGTTCCCCTGAAATTTGGCAATATAGCGGGTGATCGCATTGCCAACGCCAAGGTCCAGCAGCAGAAGATAGGCGATGATGGAGGCGGATAGCTTATATACGCCGTACTCTGCCTGCCCCAGCGTTCGGATAATGAACGGTGTCAGCAACAGGGTGGAGAGCACCTCAAATACCATCGCAATGCAGGCGAGCACGACACCGATCTTTCGATTCATGAAACTTCCTGAACTTTCTTTGTTTTTCCCCGGTCGGTATAGTCCGGGGGCTATGCGTGGGAGAGCGCGGTCACGGTGTAGCCGCGTGTGGGGTGTGCCGGGCCAGCAGATCCTGCAACGCGGGGCGCAGGTCTGCATCCAGCGCCCGGAGCAGTGCGCGCCCATCGTAATCGTCTGCGCAGTCGATCTGCTGGATCGCCCGGGCGATCTCCTGCGGTGTCTGCTGGTCGTAGTAATACATATACGGGCCCACAGCCGAGGTCGCAATAGCCGGGATGCGGATGCTGACCACGCGCAGGCCGTTGGCCATATAGGCAAGGATCTTAGAAGGGAAGGAGGTAGCATTGAAGGCCGCATCGGGGTCCTGCGTGCTGAGCCCGATAGCGCAACTCTGGAGAAACCGGATATAGGCCTCTCCGGTCAGCTGACCGTCGTAGGTCACAGTCGCTTCCGACCGGCGGTCGACCTCGGCGACCAGATCCGCCATGGCCTGTTTTTCGGCATCGGTCCCAAACCCCAGGATGTGTATATGGTAATGGGAAGGGAGAAATGCCGCCGCTGCTGCTGCTGCTGCCCCGCCCTTGCGCGGGTCCAGCGTGCCGGCGTATACGCAGTGGATACGGTCATGGTTCGGGAACATCGTTGTATCTGTGCGGGGCGGCTCTATCTGATAGGTGCCGTTGATGACGGTATACGGCCTTTGCCGGTGGTTGACAGCACCGTGCAACATCTCGGTCGAGAAGATAAAGGCATCTGCCGCGGCGAACATAAAGTCTTCTTTTTTCCTGGCAGACCGCTTCTTGCGCGTCAGGACATCGGAATAGATCTCCTCCACTTCCAGGATGAAGGGGCGATGGTGCCGGTGCAGGAAACGGATGAGACGGTACATGCCAAGGGAATGATACAAAAGGATCGTGTGATCCGTGTGGAGGCATTCCCGGCGGACCCGCTGGCGCAATTTGTGTTCCGCATAGCGGCGTGTGAAGAAGCGCAGGGGGCGGAAACGCGAGGTCAGATCCGGCAGGAAGGATACCGGTGCCCCTGCGATCTGCGTGGCGTAGCCGGGTGTGTATTGAAGGAGACGGTCGCGCTTCTGCATCTCACATTTGGAGGTGATGCGGACGTCATAGCCTAGTTGTTGCAGGGTGGAAACGATGTAGCGGACCTTCGTATCGGCCGAGGGCGCCGCTTTGCGAAAGCGGCTGTCGTCCGGGTCGCTATAATAGGCGATGTATTCGATCACGCTGGCCGGATGCACGGGGGCATCCGTATATTTCTGTGGCATGGCGGGTTTTTTCCTTTCATAGGACATTGGGGAACGCACGCCCCGGGTAGTTGGCTGGTGGGCATTTTGCTCACCGCGGGCAGGTGCGGATGCGGCGTAAGATAATGATAGCACAAAACCCGCCTTTTGTCAACTGCCGCGGGGAGGAATACCGCGGTAGCATGCAGAGAGGAATACCACGGCAGCATGCAGAGAGGAATACCACGGTAGTATGCGGTGGGAGTATGCGGGGAGGAATACCACGGTGGCGCCTTCTGCCATTGCCGCTCTCCGGGAGGCGGTGCGCAGAGCGAAAGGCGCTGCAGGACCAGCCCCCTGCGGGGATAGTGCGCAGAGCGACAGCGCTACGGGGCAAGCCCCTGCGGGAGACAAAAGATCTTCCTCCACTAAGGGAAGGGGATACGCGGACAAAAGAGGAAAAGAGGCCCCCGTGTGTTGCATGCAACACACGGGGGCCTCTTTTATGCCAGGTGGCGGATCAATACATGCCACCCATGCCGCCCATATTAGGCTGTGCGGCGGGGGCAGGATTCTCCTCTTTCTTGTCGGCTACCACGGCCTCGGTCGTCAGGACGGTAGCGGCAATGGAAGCGGCGTTCTGCAGGGCGCAACGGGTCACCTTGGCAGGGTCAACGATGCCGGCCTCTACCATGTCCACATACACCTCGCGGGCGGCGTCAAAACCATAGCCGATCTTGCGGCTGCGGCGGATCTTATCGATGATCACGCCACCGTCAAAGCCGGCATTGATCGCGATCTGGCGCATCGGTGCTTCCAGCGCGCGGGCCACGATGCGGGCACCGGTCTTCTCGTCCCCTTCCAGGTTGGCGACCAGTTTCTCCACCTCGCCGATGACGTTGATCAGCGCGGTACCACCGCCGGCTACGATGCCTTCTTCCACGGCGGCGCGGGTCGCATTCAGGGCGTCCTCGATGCGCAGTTTCTTCTCCTTCATCTCCGTTTCGGTTGCGGCACCGACCTTGATGACGGCTACGCCGCCGGCCATCTTAGCCAGACGCTCCTGCAACTTCTCACGGTCAAAGTCGGATGTGGTGGTCTCGATCGCGGCGCGGATCTGGGCCACACGTGCCTTGATCTCGTCGCTGTCGCCAGCGCCATCCACGATGATGGTGTTCTCCTTCGTGATCTTGACCTGTCTTGCGCGGCCCAGCTGGGCAATAGTGGTATCCTTCAGATCCAGACCCAGTTCATCGGTGATGACTTCACCACCCGTCAGGGTAGCGATGTCACGCAGCATCTCCTTGCGGCGATCGCCAAAGCCAGGGGCCTTGACAGCCACGCAGGTAAAGGTGCCACGCAGTTTGTTCAGCACCAGGGTGGTCAGGGCCTCGCCCTCAACATCCTCGGCGATGATCAGCAGTTTCTTGCCTGCCTGCATGATCTGCTCCAGCAGGGGCAGGATGTCCTGGATGTTGGAGATCTTCTTATCCGTGATCAGCAACAGGGCATCGTCCAGCACGGCCTCCATCTTGTCGGTGTCGGTGACCATATAGGGGGAGAGATAGCCGCGGTCGAACTGCATGCCTTCCACGACCTCACAGTAGGTCTCAGCCGACTTGGACTCTTCTACCGTGATTACCCCGTCCGAGGAGACCTTTTCCATGGCATCGGCGATCAGGCGGCCGATGACCTCGTCCCCGGCGGAGATGGTGCCCACGCGGGCGATATCGTCCGAACCGTTGACACGCTTGGAGTTGGCCAGCAGAGCAGTGCTGGCTACGTCTACGGCGCGGCTGATGCCCTTGCGCAGGACCATCGGGTTAGAGCCGGCGGCGACGTTCTTCATCCCCTCGTGGATCAGGGACTGTGCCAGCAGGGTAGCCGTGGTGGTACCATCACCAGCGGCATCATTGGTCTTGGAGGCGACCTCACGCACCAGTTGTGCGCCCATGTTCTCGGCGGCGTCTTCCAACTCGATCTCCTTGGCGATGGTCACACCGTCATTGGTGATCAGCGGGGAGCCGTACTTCTTGCCCAGCACCACGTTTCTGCCCTTCGGCCCCAGCGTGATCTTGACCGTATCGGCCAACTGGTCTACCCCGCGGAGCAGGGCATTTCTTGCTTCGATCCCGTACAGAATATCTTTTGCCATGATCTTATTCCTCCGATTCTCTCAATTATTCAACGATCGCCAAAATGTCATCGTGGCGCACGATGTTGTATTCACGCCCATCGCACTTGACTTCTGTGCCGGCGTATTTGCTGACGATCACGTGGTCGCCGACCTTCACGGTCATCTGGATCTCCTTGCCGTCTACCGTGCCACCCGGGCCTACGGCGATCACCTCTGCTACCTGCGGCTTTTCCTTGGCCGTGCCGGGCAGGATGATACCTGTTTTTGTGGTCTCTTCCATTTCGGTCGCGCAGACCACCACGCGATCACCAAGCGGTTTAATGGTCATACTAACTTCCTCCTTCAAGCCCTTTGCGGGCAATTTTACAGTTTTGGGATTAGCACTCAAAAACCCTGAGTGCTAATTTCTGTATCTATTGTAGCGTCATGCAAGAGAAAAATCAAGTGTTTTTTTAAATATTCACATTTTATTAACAAAGGGAAAGACCACCGCCTGTGGCGGTGGCCGGGGGCGCTGTCAGGAGCCGCCCAATTCGGTGCGGAGAAAGGCCAGGATCTTCTTTTCCTCCCGGGAGACTTTGACCTGCGTCAGGCCCAGCGCCGCCGCGGTCTCGCTCTGTGAGCGGTCCCGGTAATAGCGCAGGAGGATGATCTTGCGCTGGCGCGCGGGGAGTTTGTTCAGCGCCAGGGAAATGGCCAGACGGTCGAAGTGCCGCTCGTTCTCCTCCTCGTCAGACAAGGTGCTCTCGATCGTGGGACTGCCTTCCTCCCTATACAGGCTGTCAGAGAGGGACAGGACGGGCGCGGTGGCGTCCAGCGCGGCGGCGGCCTCTTCGGGCGTGGCGCCACAGCAGGCGGCGAGATCGGCCAGGTGGATGTCGGTCTCTCCGGCCGCCAGGCGGCGCTCCCGCTCGGCGGCCAGGGCGGCCCCCAGCCTTTTTTGCGTGCGGGAGACCTTGATGGGGCCATCATCCCGCAGATAACGGCGGATCTCCCCAAAGATGAGGGGGACCGCATAGGTCGAGAAGGCGCAGGCGCGGGTCGCGTCAAAGGTGCGGATGGCCTTGAGCAGACCGATATAGCCGATCTGCATCAGGTCCTCCAGCTCATATCCGCGCCCAAGGAACCGGAGGGCGATGTGATTGACCAGCCCGCCGTTCAACTGGATGAGACGCTCTGTGGCCCGTTCGTCCCCGCGCTGGGAAGCGGCCAGCAGGGACAGGTTCTCCCGGTAGCGTTCGTTTTGCAGGCCGGGGCTCTTGGGTGCATGAGACAGGGTATCGGGCGTGTGCGGCATGGCGGCCTCCCTTTCGCAGCCGGGCATTCAGGACAGGTGCTTCCACAGGATCACGGTGGTGCCGCGCCCGATGGCGGAGTGGACCTGCATGCGGGTCATAAAACTCTCCATCACCGAAAAGCCCATGCCACTGCGCTCCCCCGTCTGGTCGGTGGTGAAGAGCGGCTGGCGTGCGGCGGCCACATCCGGGATCCCGCATCCGCGGTCACGTATCTCTATGCGGATCCATCTGTCCTCGTATAGTCCGACGGTTATGTAGATCGTGCCGCCGTGCCCGCGATAGGCATGGACGATACAGTTCGTCACCGCCTCGGAGACCGCGCATTTGATGTCGGCCAGTTCTTCGATGTCCGGGTCGGCCTGGGCACAAAAGGCGGAGACGATGGCGCGGCAGGCGCCCTCGTTGACCGAGAGGGCCGGGATCTTGCACTTCAATTCATTATATGGTCTGCTCATTTCGTCACCTTATCCTTTCCGGGGAGCCCGTCTATTTCCAGGCCCGTCATCCGCTCCAGCCCCGCCATATGAAAGATGCGCAACAGCCGCGGCCCCGCGCCGCACAGGCGCATGGGGCAGGAGAACTGGCGGCATATGGCAAAGCGCCCCAGGATCAGCCCCAGGCCGGAGGAGTCCATAAAGTCCACGCCGGATAGGGACAGGGTGAAGGCGCGGGGGTGGTACAGGTATAGCTGGTGATCTAACTCCTCCCGGAAGGCACGTGCCGTATGGTGGTCTATCTCCCCCTGCAGGCGCACGGAAAGATACCCGTCTTCATACTGGATCTGTAAGGGTCGCGCGGTGCAATTCATGCTTTCTCATTCCTTTTTGTTTTTCCATTTTTGTTTCGCTTCTGCCGCCGCCTGGCTGTTTGTGTGCCAAGGGCGATACAGTACGCCTTTAGGATAGCACAGCCGCCCTGTCAGATCCTGTCACAGTATGACAGGGCAAAAAAATCCCCGCGCCACAGCGCGGGGAAAGAGGTCACAGGACCGGTGGGGGGATCTGCCCGGTGAGCAGATCGGCAAGGGTAACGCGGTCCAGATAGGATTGGATCACCGTGTCCAGG
>CAYXDB010000029.1:0-15794 GCA_964463735.1 uncultured Ruminococcus sp.
GCCTTGCGCTGATTGGGGTCTCCCTGGTGCTCATCAATTGCCGCGGCGGTGCCCGCGGGGTCAGGATGACGGCGCGGTGGTGGGGCTACACCCTCCTGACCATGTTGGCCAACGGCGCCTTTGCCATTACGCAGATCGTGTATCAGAAGCAGTACGGGGATGCCTATCGTTTCTCCTTCATGGCGGGGGCCATGCTGCTCGCCACGCTGGTCTTTTTTCTCCTGTGTTTGTGGAAACGGTGCTGGCATATGCCGCGCCGCGCGGTCCTGTTCTCCCTGTCCTCCGGTGTGACCAACGGTCTATACAATCTGACGACCTTCTGCCTGATCTCCCTGATGAGCGTCAGTCTCATCTTCCCCATCATTTCGGTATGTGTGGCCGCCGTCATTGTATGGATCAGTTGGCTCGGCTTTGGGGAACGGTTGAATGCCAAGCAGTTGTCCGGGTTCATGCTGGGGATCCTTGCGGTCTTCCTGATGAACATCTAAAAAAACACCCTGCGCCGCCCGGTCTGTCGGGCGGCGCAGGGTGTTTTCGCATCGCGTTAGGTGTTTTGCGCGGCGGGTGGCGGCGGGGTGGCATCGTCCGGTGCCGCGCTCTCGTCCCCCAGATAGCGTGTGGCAAAGTAGGTCAGCACGTCCCGGCGGGTGATCAGCCCCACGAAACAGCCACGGTCGTCCACCACGGGGGCAAAGTTACGCTCCTTGACCTTTTCATACAGCGCGGCCATGGTCGTATCCACCCGCACCGGCGGGTTCCAGTCCGGCCGGAGCAGGTCGGAGACGGGGGTGTTCTCCTGCGCCCGCATACTGAAGCGGCCGGAGCGCAGGACCATGTGCCACAAAAAATCCCCCTCGGTCAGGGTGCCCACATAGCGGCCCTCCGCATCGATGACCGGCAGGGCATTATACCCGTGATACCGCATTTTTTCCAGCGCCTGGCGCACGGTACTGCGCGCATCGATGCAGGCGGTGCGGCTCTTGGGGGTCAAAAGGCGCATGATGCTCTCCATAGGGCGTTCCTTTCTTTTTTGTGCGGGCGGGTCAGGCGTGGCACAGTGCGGCGCCGATCACCGTGGCATATTGGGCATTTTCCGGGATCAGGAAATTGACATGGAAGAGGGAAGACATGTGGGCAAAGCAGGTCGCGGCGTAGGGGACGCGGGTCAGGTTCCCGGTCAATACGATGTCGCGCAGGCCACAGGCACGTGCGGCAAAGATGGCCATCATGCCGACCGTCTCAAAGATCATATTCATGAGCCCCAGTGCCAGGTCCCCCGCGCTGGCCAGATCGGATACTTTGCCGAAATTGGCGGCGGTCATCTCCCGGGGGAGGAGGGAATCGTGGTCGATATCGGCGATGCGCAGGTCGATGTTGGAAAGGTCCCCCTCTTCGGACAGGGCCTCGATGTGGCGGATATCCTCCATGCTCAACAGCCGCTTGGAGAGCCCCAGCAGCGTGCCGCCCCCCACGCCGGTGCCGCCCAGATATTCCGGCTCACACCCCTTCCGGGCATGCACCAGGGCCGTGCCCGTCCCCATGCTGACAACGATCGCGTCCGGCAGGCCGGAGAGGTACAGGCCGCCGCGCCCCAGCGCACGGAACTCCGGCACGCTCTCACACGGCAGGGAATAGATCGGCTCTTTCAGCTGGGAGGCGCCTACCCCCGTCATCAGCACCTGGCGGATATCGGAGAGCGCCAGCCCGTTCTGCACCGTGAATTTGCCAAAGGCGCCGTAGGCCGAGGTCAGCGGGTCCGTCGCCTTGACATACAGCGGGGAAATGAGGGACAGGTCTGCCCCCTCCTGGCGGAAGCCCACGATCTTGGTCGTGCTTCCTCCCACGTCGATACCGATCACAACACGCATGTCCTGTCCCCCGTTCCTTTTTTCTCTATTGTAACATACAGGGAGGGAAAATGCAAGGTGCCGGGGGGAAACTTTGCGCCGGGGCACATATTTTTTTGCATTCTGTTCATACTGGGTATGGTCGCATATGCGGCTATACAAAAGGGAAGAAGGGAAAGGCACATGCAGAACAAAAAAGAGCGGGCCGAGAAGGACCGGCAGGAACAGGGGCAGGCACAGCAGCGCCAGACGGCCCAGCAGGACAAGGACAGTTGTAAAAACGAAAAAAAGCAGAACGCCGACGGATAAAAAGCGCCCCGCGTGCCCGATGGGCACGCGGGGCGCTTTGCCACATTGGCAAAGGAACGGGCATTTTTCCCCTTCTGCTTGACAACGGTGCGGCGTTGTGGTATCATAAACATAAAAGGCCCGGGGCATACGCCCGGGCATCCCGGTGGCCCCATGCGCACTGCGGGGCAGGGAACTTCTGCGGCGCGCGGCGCCGCGGAGGATACAGGCACAGGGTGGGACACTATATGAAGAAGCAAAAGAAGGATTGTCTGTTTCTGGGGCAGTTTTTCTACCCGGAATATATTTCATCGGCCACATTGCCGTTCGATACGGCGCGGGCCCTGCATGCGGCGGGATATACAGTCGGTGCCCTGTGCGGGTATCCGTATGAATATGCAGGTGGGGAACAGCCCCCCTTGCGTGAGACCGTTGCAGGGGTCGATATCCAGCGGGTGCGGTACATCCATCGGAACAAGCACCGCTTTTTCGGCCGTCTGACCAACTATTTTTCCCTGACTTTTCGCATGTTCCTGCGTCTGCCCAAGATGCGGCAATACCGCACGGTCATCGTGTATTCCAATCCGCCCATTCTGCCCTGGGTCGCTTCCTTTGCGCGGGTGCTGTTTGGGACGAAACTGATCTTCGTGGCGTATGACGTGTACCCGGAAATCGCCATCCGCACCCATGCCCTGCGCCCGCGGCATATGATCAGCCGCCTGATGGATCACATCAATCGCGTCGTGTACCGCCGCGCGGAACGGGTGGTGGCACTCTCCGAGGAGATGCGGGCCTATATCCTGCAACACCGCAAGATAGATCCGGCACGCGTCATCACGATCCCCAACTGGTATGAAGACCGCATGGCCACGGGGGACGTACCGCATGAAAACGCCTTTGCCTCCTTGGTCAGCGGCCGGTTCGTGGTATCCTATTTCGGGAACATGGGGGTCGCACAGGACATGGAGACGGTGATGCAGGCCATGCGTTGCCTGAAGGATGACCCCACCGTGTGCTTTCTCTTTGCCGGGTATGGCACCAAGCAGGCGGCCCTGCGCGACATGATCGCGCAGGAGAACATCCCCAATGCCTATGTGTATGATTTCCTGCAGGGCGAGCAGTTCCAGGATGCGTTGCGGATCAGCGATTGCACCTTGATCTCCCTGGTGGAAGGGGTAGCCGACCTGTGCGCCCCCAGCAAGACATACAGCTATATGATGCGCGGCATCCCGCTGATGGCTATCATGGGGCGGTGCGACATCGTGCAGGACTGTGAGGCAGGTGCCGGCATGTGGTTTGCCAATGGGGAGGGGGAGAAACTGGCCGCGGGGATCCGCGCCATGCAACAGGACCCCGCCATGCAACAGCGCATGCGCACGGTATGCCGCTCCCTGTATCTGCAAAAATATACGACCGCACGGTGCACCGCGCAGTATGTAGACATGATGCGCACATTGCTCTCTGCCCCCCAGGGGGAGGCGGATAGCGATCCAGGAGATGCAAAAAATACATAAATACAAAACAGGAGGGATATTGCTATGAGACAGGATTTTGGCGCAAGACCGATATTGTACCCGCAACCGGTGTTCATCATCGCCACATATGGGGAAGATGGTACGCCGGATGCCATGAACGCGGCGTGGGGCGGCATCAGTGAGGAGGATGAGATCTCCCTGTGTCTGAGCGCCTCGCACAAGACCGTGCAGAACATCCTGCAGCGGCAGGCATTTACCGTCAGCATGGCAACGGCCGATGAGATGGCCGCCTGCGATTATGTGGGGATGGTCTCCGGCAACGATGTGCCGGACAAGGTGGCACGCGCGGGCTGGCATACGGTGCAGAGCACGCGGGTCGATGCCCCGCTGATCCAGGAATTGCCCATGGCCCTGGAGTGCCGCCTGCGTTCCTACGATCCGCAGACCTGCCGCCTGGTAGGGGAGGTCGTCAACGTGTGCGCAGAAGAGAGCGTGATCACCGACGGGCGTATCGACCCGGCCAAATTGCGCCCCCTGGTGTTCGATGGGGTGCACCATGCGTACCACGTCCTGGGCGAGAAGGTCGGCCCTGCCTTTCAGGCGGGGAAGGCGCTGATGGCGTGACCAAACTGGTGACCTACTGCAAAGGCCTGCCCCCGAGGGGGCAGGCCTTTTTGGTGCTTTATGGCACCCGCGTGTCGCGAAAAGGGTGGATGCGGCTCAGGCGAGCAGGGCGCGCACCATCTCCAGGCCACGGGCAATGCCGGTGGCGGGCGGTTCTGCCCCCTCGTATTCCAGCGTCATATAGCCATCATAGCCGGCACGCTGTAAAATGGCGATGCAGTCTGCCACCGGTACGATGCCCTCCCCCAGCACGGCGCCGCGGATGCGCCGGGCACCGCGCGTCAGAAATCCGCCGCACTGGCAGGGGGTAAAATCCTTCAGATGTGCGTGTATGGCGTAGGGCGCCAGGCGGGAGACGGCATGCCGCGGCTCTTCATCCACGCACAGGAAGTTGCCAATATCGACCAGCAGGCCAAAATTGTCGTGCGCTACGGCATTGAAAAAACGCTCCAGCCGGTCACTGTCCTGCGAGATGAAACCGTGGTTCTCGGTGCAGGTACGAATGCCGCGGGCGGCGGCATATTCCGTTACCGCGCGGGCGGCGGCAGAGGTGTAGGGCAATGCCAGGTCAAAACTGCGGCCGATGCCGCGCGGGGCAAGGCGCCCCATCACATCATGGCGCATGAGCGGGGCGCCCAGGATGGCGGCCACATCCACCTGGCGGCACAGCCGCTCGATCTCCGCCTGTCGTTCTTCTTCCGTCTCGCGGCAGAGGTCTGCCCCTATGGCGTAGGCGCAGACCGGGATCCCGCAGGCATCGGCACGTGTACGGATGCGGCGGGCGTTCTCGCACTGTTCTTCATAACTATTCCCGTCAATGTCGGTAAATTCCACAGCATCAAAGCCCATGGCAGCCGCCTGCTCCACGCAGTCAGCCTGCTGCATTTTTCCCTCCCGCAGGTAGGCCTGGAAGGAATAGGATGTTACAGATATTTTCATCTTCATGCTCCTTTGTAGGTGCCGGGCGCAGATGACCCCAGCTTTCGTTATGTACATTATAGCATGCCTGCGCCGGAAAAACAAGTAGGGGAGGGACATTTCCAAAAGTGGGAATGTCCCTCCCTCTCTCAGGCGCCGTGCGGCGCCATATGCACCACGGGGCAGGCAAGGAGCACCGCGTCCTCTTCATCGTGGGTGACGACTAAGAGCGTGCGCCCGGCACAGCGCCGCCGGATACAGGCGATCACGGTGGCGCGGGTGGCGGGGTCCAGCCCCTGGAACGGTTCATCCATCAGCACCAGGTCACCGGGCGCCAACAGTGCCCGTGCGATCGCCACGCGGCGGCGCATGCCGCCGGAGAATTGCTGTACGGGGCGATCGATGTCCTCCGTCAGTCCCAGTTCTGCCAGACACGCACGCACGGCCTCTTCCGGCACGCCCCGCGCCGCCAGACGGACGTTCTGCACGGCGCTCAGCGTGGGGCAGAGGCGGTCCTCCTGAAAGACGACCGACAGGCGGGGCGGCAGACCGGTCACGGTACCGCTATCCGGTTCCTCCAGCCCCAGCAACAGGCGGAGCAGGGTCGTCTTCCCACAGCCGGAGCGGCCCATCAGACACAGGGTCTGCCCGGCGGGCAACGTCAGGGAGAACTGGTGCAGGATCACGGCCGCACCGTACTGCTTGCACAGGTCGGAGATGACGATATCATGCATGGCGGCCCCTCCTTTCCCCCAGCAGATGGCGGAGCAGGAACAGCAGACCGCGCTCACAGATCAGACTGCCCAGCACGATCAGCAGTGTCCAGGCGAACAGCCCGGGGGTGTCCAGATACAATTTGCTCAGATACAGGCGGTCCCCGATCGTACCGTCGTGCATGCCGATCAGTTCGGCGGCCACGCCGGATTTCCACGCCAGCCCCATGCCGGTCCCGGCAGAGGAGAGCAGTGCCGCGCGGATCTGGGGGAACCAGATGTGGCGCAGGCGGGTAGGGAACGGGATGGCGAACACGTCGGCCATCTCATCCATGCGCCGGTCCCGGGTGCGCAATGCCTCCAGCACCGCATGATAGACGAGGGGCAAAACGACAAAGAAGGAAATGATCTGGGAAAGCAGGCGGGAGGAGAACCAGAGGATGGCCAGCACCACGAACGAGGCCACAGGGATGGCCCGCACGGTCAGCATATAGGGGTAGAGCAGGACCTCCAGAAGCGGGAAGACGGCCGCCAGTATGGCCAGCACCGTGCCCAGCACGAATCCCAGAGAGAACCCCAGTAACAGGTGCCCCAGACTGGTGAAAAAGACGGCATATGTCTCCCCGGTGCACAGCAACTGCCACAGCGTCTTCAGCACGGAGAGCGGCGTGGGCAGAAAGACGGGCATAGCAAGGCAGGCGGCCACGATCTGCCAGAGCAGGAGGGCCAGCACGGCGGCACCGCACCGTTGCCAGCGTTGCGCGGCGGGGGAGACGTGGGGGGTAAGGCGGCTCAAGACTGCGTGTAATAGAAGGCGCTGTCCGGCATACTGCCGCCAATGGCCGCAGGATTCAGGTCATACAGCGTTTGCAGATAGGCAGAGAGCATGCTCTTCATCTCTGTGCCGGTCACGCAGGTCAAGGAGCAGTGGGGCAGTGCCTTTTTGGCAATGGCCGCCTTTTCCAGGATCCCGTATTGCACGACCAGCGCGGCGGCACCGTCTAGATCGGTCTGGGCATAGGAGACGGAGGCGGCGTATTCTGTCAGGAATGTCGCGACTGCGGCGGCATTTTCTTCTACGAACGCGCGGCGTGCCACCAGCACCCCGGTCACAAAGGCACTGCCGTTGTCCAGCTTCTGCCATTCTTCATTCAGGTCCAGCGCGGTGCGCAGACCGGGCACCTGTACCGAGGCGGCCGTCACAAAGGGCTGGGGGATCATGGCGATCACGCTCTCATCTTCGCCCGCCGCCTTCAAAAGGGGCAGGATCTCGGTGGCCTCACTGTGCCAGACGAAATCGATGTCTTCGAAAGAAAGATCGACCTGATTCTGGGCCAGCAGATAGCGCAGGCCGTATTCCGGCGTGGTACCCTTGCCCACGGCATGCACGGTCTTGCCCTTCAGATCTGCAAAAGACTGGATCGTATTGCCGGTCTCGACCACGCAAACGACGCCCAGCGTGTTGACGGCCAGTACTTCGATAGCGCCGTTGGACTTCTGATACAGGTTGGCCGCGGCATTGGCCGGCAGTGCGGCAATGTCCAGCTCGCCCTTCAGCAGGAGAGCGGTGATCTCATCGGCCGCGGTATAGATATGGGAGGTATAGGAGAGGCGGGAGGTGCCGGCTTCCCCTTCCGACATCAGCTTGACCAGCCCCATCGAGGTCGGCCCTTTCAGCCCGGCCAGACGCACCGTGACATCGGCCGCGGGGATCTGCGGTTCCGGCTCCGTGCAGGCAACGGCGGTCAAAAGACAGCACAGGCATAGCAGGAGGGCAAATAACTTCTTCATACGATACACACTTTCTGCCCCGGGGGGGCGTGGAATTTCTCTTCTATTATACACGCCCTCTTACATCAAAACCGTTGCATACGCAACGAATTTTGCAAAGAAGCCCAAAAAAGATGCGCCGCTCGGGCCAAATGGCCCCCGTTCTTTCTGAAAACGCCCCGTGCGCGGAGGACCTGTGCCGGGCAGGCCGAACTTGACTTTTGAACCGTTCTGTGCTAGAATAGGAGCAGACCTGCCGGGTCGCACGGCAGAGACAGATAGCTAGGTGGACAGGGGCGGTGCGCCGCCCGGCGGGCAGATCATGCCCGCGAGGAGAATAAACATGCTGGAACAAGGAAGTGAAAAGAACGCGCCCCGCGCACAGGGACTGGCGCAGGGGGATGCCCCCGCCGTGCCGGATGCGATGCACGGGAAGCAGTGGGCCTATTTCATCCCGGCCACGGTGCTGACCATAGCCGCCCTGGCCGCCGTTACGGTAGCGCTGATCCTGGGCATCGAAACGCGGCTGCTTTTTATAGGGCAGGGCACCTCCATGCTGGCCGCGATCGTCACGATCCCCATGACGCTCATCTTCGGCGTCTGCGGTGCGGTGGTGGCACTGATCGCGTTGCCGCTGTGCCGCCCCCTGTTGCGCTATGCGCCGCGCCAGGGGATACGGCGCACGGCGCTTGTCTGGTTTTTGTTGGATATCGTGGCGGTGGTGTGCGCCGCAGTGGCGATCGTGCTGGTCTTTTTGCCGGTCGCCTGAAAGATGGGCACCGGTACAAAGGGGAAGGGGCAGTACGCCCGCTGAAATGAGGGAGGATCCATGACGGAATTGGAAGGGCGGTATATGGCCGCCAAGCAAAAACTGTTTGACCTGTATTATCAGGGGATACTGAATCCGGAACAGAGCCGGGCGGTGTGTACGGCCAAGGGGCCGCTCCTGATCCTGGCGGGGGCGGGGAGCGGTAAGACCACGGTGCTGGTGCACCGGATCGTGTTCCTCATTCGCTATGGGGACGCGTATCATGCGGAGCGGTTCCCATCGGATCTGTGTGAGAGCAGTGTGCTGGATATGGAGCGGGCGGCCGCCCTGCCGCGGGAAGAGATCGCCTACATCCTGCCGGAGTTCATTGCTGACCCGTGCCCCCCGTGGGGGATCCTGGCCATCACCTTTACGAACAAGGCCGCCCGCGAGATCAAGGAGAGGCTGGCCGTGGCGCTGGATGATCCGAGCGTGAGCGAGGAGATCTGGGCGGGTACCTTCCACTCCATCTGCGTGCGCATCCTGCGCCGCTATGGCGACCGGGTCGGGTATGCCCCCGGTTTCTCCATCTATGATACGGATGAGCAGAAGCGCCTGGTGACCGCCTGTATGAAGCAGTTGGGGATCGATGAGCACACCTTGTCCGTGCGCGGCGTGATGAATGCCATCAGCCACGAAAAAGACGCGCTCCACCTGCCGCAGGATATGCCGGTCGCATCGGACCTGCGGGCGCGCCACATCCGGGACATCTACACGGCCTATCAGGCCGCCTTGATGCGGAATAACGCCATGGATTTTGACGATATCATCCTGCGCACGGTACAATTGCTGGAGCAGGAGCCGGAGGTGCTGTCCCAGTATCAGCGCCGCTTTCGGTATGTGTGCGTGGATGAGTACCAGGATACCAACTATGCCCAGTTCCGCCTGACGGAATTGCTTTCTGCCGGGCGGCGCAACATCATGGTGGTAGGGGACGATGATCAGAGCATTTACAAATTCCGCGGTGCCACGATCGAGAACATCCTGAATTTTGACAAGACCTATCCGGATGCCACCGTGATCAAACTGGAGCAGAACTATCGTTCTACCAGGACGATCCTGGATGCGGCCAATGCCGTGATCGTGCATAATACCGAGCGGCACGAAAAGCACCTGTGGTGTTCTGCCGGCCCGGGGGAGAAGATCGTGCGGCACGCCTGCGCCACGCAGGAACGGGAGTCCGGATACATCATAGAAAAGATCCTGGAGCTGGCCGTGCGGGAAAAACGGCGCTATGCCGATTTTGCCGTCCTGTACCGGGTCAATGAACTGGCGCGGACGCTGGAGAGTGCCTTTGCCAAGAGCGGGGTGCCCTACCGTGTGTTGGGGGGCCAGCGTTTCTATGATCGCAAGGAGATACGCGACCTGGTCGCGTATCTGGTCATGGTGGAAAATGGACGTGACGACCAGAAGCTCAAACGCATTATCAATGAGCCAAAGCGCAAGATCGGGCAGGCGACCATCGATGCGATCGAGAAGATCGCGCAGGCAGAGGATATCTCCATGCTGGAGGTCCTCCGGCAAGCAGACCAATACGTGGCACTGGCCCGGTCGGTCTCTGCCCTGCGTGCCTTCTCCGGTATGATCGATGCCTGGCGTGCCGCCGCCCTCCTGCCCTCCGCCCTGCTCCCCCGTATTTTGGAGGAGTCCGGTTATCTGGCTATGCTGGGGGCCATGGGGGAGGAAGGCAAGGGCAAGATCGACAGCGTAAACGAACTGATCTCCGCGGCACTGGAATATGAAAAACGCGCGGGGGAGGCGGCCTCTCTTGGCGGATTTTTGGAGGAGGTCGCGCTGGTCTCGGATGTGGATAAGTATGACGAGAATGCGGACGCGGTCGTCCTGATGACCATCCACAGTGCCAAGGGGTTGGAGTTCCCGGTGGTGTTCCTTGCCGGTATGGAAGAGGGCATCTTCCCCGGTGCGCAGGCGATCGCAGAACCGGGCGAGATGGGAGAAGAGCGGCGCCTGGCCTATGTGGCCATCACCCGCGCCAAGGAGCGCCTGTTCCTGACCCATGCCAGCACGCGCCTGCTGTACGGGCGCACGATGTTCAATCCACCCTCCCGCTTCGCCACGCGGGAGATCCCGGCCGAACTGGTGGAAGAAGAGAGCGAGGACGCCCCCGTCTTCGGCGCCCGGCAAGAGCGGCGCCCCTTGTACGACCCCTTTCCGGCGCCGCGCACAGGGGAACGGGTATCGGCCGAGTTCTCGCGCCGCGCCAGTGTCTCCCCCGGGCGCACGGCACGCGGCAATGCCCGTGTAGAACGCCTGTCCCCCGGTACCCGTGTGGTGCATAGCGTGTTTGGGCCCGGGACCATACAAACGGCGGTAGACCTGGGGGGAGACTTGCTGTATGAAGTATGCTTTGACAACGGGCAGACCAAAAAGTTGATGGCCACCTATGCCCGCCTGGTGCGTGAAAAGGGATAAAAGACGCGCCTGCGGCACCCGTGTGTCGCCAAAAGCAAGATATTCTTACCCACAAGTTGGGGAAACGAGGTCATTTTCTTGCAGGAGCGAGAGACTATAAAACGGCAAAAAGGAGCAGGAGCACATGAGACGACTGGAAGGATATGAGAAGGGCATGGGGTGCGGCGGTTGGCTGACCAATTATAAGCGCATGGGCCAGTTGCCCCCTGCCCAGCGCTGGGATATCACCCCGGGGGATGAAGAACATTTTGATACCTATATCACCGAGACCGATGTGGCAAACATCCGCGCCCTGGGCTTTGACCACATCCGCCTGGGCTTTGACCAGATGGTGGTGGAAGAGGCCAAACAGCCGGGCGTGTGGCGTGAGGGCGGCTGGCGCCACATCGATGATATGGTGGGCTGGTGTAAAAAACACGGCCTCACCTGATGCTGAACCTGCACAAAGCGCTGGGCGCCTATTGCGAGTTTGAGACGGAGGAAGATCTGTTCTCCACCCCGGTCTGGCCGACCGGTTCATCCACCTGTGGCAGTACGCGGCCCAGCGCTATCGGGGCGAGCGGCATGTAGCCTTTGAACTGATGAACGAGGTCAAAGATGGTCTGGACGAGCCGTGGAACGATCTGGCCGCCCGCACGGTCGCCGCTCTGCGTGAGATCGACCGGGAGCGGCTGATCATGATCGGCTCCTCCTGCTGGAATTCCTGCCATACGTTGCCCGCATTACGCCTGTTCGATGACCCGTATGTCATCTACACCTTCCATTTTTACGAGCCGTTCCTCTTTACCCACCAGCGCGGGGTGTTGCAGGCCGGGCCCCATTACTATAACAATCAGTTGTCCTATCCCTTCCCCACGGCCGCCTATCCGCAGAAACTGGACTGGCAGGAGGAGATGGTAGATGCTCGTTTCCTGCGTGCTTGTCTTGGCGATGCCATTCGCTTCACGCAGGAGCATCCGGATGCCATTTTGTACTGTGGGGAATTTGGCACGATCCGGCATGCCGACCGCCTGAGCCGCGAAAATTATATGCGGGACGTCATCGCTGTCCTGCAGGAATTTGGCATGCCGTATTGCGTGTGGAATTATTGCAGTACCCCCTATGACGGCAACCGCTTCAGCCTGGTGGATGATGACACGCGCGCCATCCTCTCCCCGCGCCTGCATCGCATCCTGCTGGGCGCCGCGGACTGACCTGCCGCCCTGTGATGCAAAAAGAGCCACCCGTGTGTTCTAAAACACACGGGTGGCTCTTTTGACAGGGGCGCGTCACAGGGAGATGGCCGTCTCCCCCTGGGCTTTCCGGTGCGCGACGTAATCTTCATAGCGCCCCGGATAGTCGATGAGCGTGCCATCCGGCGTCAGTTCCAGGATGCGGTCAGCCACGGTATTGACCAGCTCATAGTCATGCGAGGTAAAGAGGATGTTCCCCTTGAAATCGGACAGGCCGTGGTTGACGGCTGTGATGGATTCCAGATCCAGATGGTCGGTCGGACGGTCGAGCAACAGGACATTGGAGCCAAAGAGCATCATGCGGGAGAACATGCAGCGCACCTTCTCCCCGCCGGAGAGCACCTCCACCGGCTTGAAGATGCTGTCCCCGGAGAAGAGCATCCGCCCCAGGAACCCGCGCAGATAGGTCTCGGTCGTATCCTTGGAATATTGGCGCATCCAGTCCAGGATGCTGGTCGTCACCCCGTCAAAATAGGGGGTGTTATCGTGCGGGAAATAGGAGCGGGACGTGCTGACCCCCCATTTGAAGGAGCCGCCATCCGCCTCTTCTTCCTCCATCAGGATGCGGAACAGCGCCGTGATGGCCAGTTCGTTCCCCACCAGGGCCACCTTGTCCCCCTTGGCCAGGGTAAAGGAGATATCATGGAAGTAGGGGGCCCGCGTCAGATCCTTGACCGTCAGGATATCCTTGCCCGCCTCGCGGTCCATGTCGAACCCGATAAAGGGATAGCGGCGGGAGGAAGCCGGCATTTCTTCCACGGTCAGTTTTTCCAGCAATTTGCGCCGGGAGGTCGCCTGGCGCGACTTGGACTTATTGGCGGAGAAACGGGCGATGAAGGTCTGCAGCTCTTCGATCTTCTCTTCGGCCTTGCGGTTCTGCTGTTTGATCAGGCGTTGCATCAACTGGCTGGATTCATACCAGAATTCATAGTTGCCCACATACATTTTGATGCCGCCGTAATCAATATCCACGATGCCGGTGCAGACGTCGTTCAGAAAATGGCGGTCATGGGAGACGACCAGCACCGTGCCGAAATAGTCAGAGAGGAAGTCCTCCAGCCATTCCACAGCCTCCAGGTCCAGGCCGTTGGTCGGCTCATCCAGCAGGATGATATCCGGCTGGCCGAACAGCGCCTGCGCCAGCAGGATCTTGACCTTCTCGCTCTCCCGCAGGGCGTGCATGGGCAGTGCCAGGCGCTCCTCCGGGATGCCCAGCCCCTGCGCCAGGCGGGAAGCCTCTGATTCGGCCTCCCAGCCGTTCATCTCGGCAAATTCGCCCTCCAGATCCGAGGCCCGCATGCCGTCTTCTTCGGTAAAATCCTCCTTGGCGTACAGCGCCTCTCGCTCTTTCATCACATCGTACAGGTGCTGGTTGCCCATGATGACCGTGTCCAGCGCGGTATGATCATCAAAGGCAAAGTGATCCTGCCGCAGGACAGAGAGGCGCGCCTCCTCCGGGATCGAAATGGCACCGCGGGTCGGCTCCAGTTCTCCGCACAGCAGTTTCAGAAAGGTGGATTTTCCTGCGCCGTTGGCGCCGATCACGCCATAGCAGTTGCCATCATTGAATTTCAGGTCTACGTCCTTGAATAACAATTGCCCCCCAAACTGGAAGGCCAGGTCGGTCACGGTGATCATGTATCTTCTCCTTATAGTTTCATACGTTCCATTATACCACAGTTTTCCCGCACGGTCAAGGCTTTTGTTTGGCCGAAGGCATCTTCACAGAAAATTCACGGAGCGGGGAGGAAAAAGGCATTGACAGGACGGGAAAAAATGGGTATAATAATAGGTACGTTTTGTGAAAAAGTATTATCAGGAGGGAAAAATATGTTAAAAAAACTGGCCGCCTCCGTGCGGGAGTACAAGCGGCCTGCCATTTTGACACTGCTGTTCATGGTCGGTGAGGCCGTGATCGAGACGATGATCCCGTATATCGCCGCGACCTATCTGATCAACGTGATCCAGCAGAATGAGACGATCTTTACCGGGCCGGATCGCGCCCAGGATATGATCCAGTATGTGGTGCGGATCGGTCTCATTTTGGTAGCGATGGCCCTGCTGTCGCTTGCTTGCGCCGGCCTGGCCGGCTTCACCTGTGCCAAGGCTTCTTCCGGCTTTGCCAAGAACCTGCGGCATGATCTGTTCACGCGGGTGCAGTCTTTCACCTTCGGGAACATCGACCGGTTTTCTTCTTCCTCGCTCGTGACCCGTATGACGACCGATGTCTCCAACGTGCAGATGTCCTTCATGATGTTGATACGCACCGCTGTGCGTGCCCCGCTGATGCTCATCTTCTCGGTCGCTATGGCGATCTACATGGCCGGGTGGCTGTCGGCGACTTTTGCCGTGTGCATCCCGTTGCTGGGGCTGGGGCTCTTCTTCATCAGTAAGAAGGCCATGCCCGCCTTCCACCGTGTGTTCCGCAAGTACGACCGGCTGAACGAGTCGATCGAGGAAAACGTGCAGGCCATGCGCGTGGTCAAGGGCTTTTCCCGCCAGGAATATGAGAAGGAAAAGTTCGGCGCGGCGGCCGATGCCATCACCGATGACTTTACCCGTGCGGAGCGCATCGTGGCCTACAATACGCCCCTGATGAACTTCTGCATGTATTTCAACATGGCCGTGGTGCTGATCTTCGGTTCCTATCTGGCGATCGCTGTGCCGGATAGTGGCATCAATATCGGTAACATCTCCGCCATGTTGACCTACGCCATGTCGATCCTCACGTCCCTGATGATGCTGTCCATGATCTATGTCATGCTCACCATGTCGGCTGAGTCGGCTAAGCGTATCTGCGAGGTGCTGAACGAGGAACCGGATATGCCGGTCAAGGAAAATGCCCTGACCGAGGTGCGGGATGGCTCTATCGATTTTGATGGGGTGAATTTCAAGTACGCCGCTACGGCCAAGCGCTTCGCCCTGGAGGATATCGATCTGCACATCCGCTCCGGTATGACCGTGGGTATCATCGGCGGTACCGGTTCGTCCAAATCCTCTCTTGTGCAATTGATCCCGCGTCTGTATGACGCTACCGAAGGCACGGTGCGCGTGGGTGGCGTGGACGTGCGTGATTATGATCTGGACGCTTTGCGCGGCGCTGTGGCTATGGTGTTGCAGAAGAACCAGTTGTTCTCCGGCACGATCAAGGAGAACCTCCGTTGGGGCAATGAGCATGCCACGGATGAGGAACTGGTCGAGGCCTGCCGCCTGGCGCAGGCAGATGAGTTCATCCGCACTCTACCAGATGGCTATGACACATATATCGAGCAGGGGGGGACGAACGTCTCCGGCGGGCAGAAACAGCGCCTGTGCATCGCGCGCGCTCTGTTGAAAAAGCCCAAGATCCTGATCTTAGACGACTCTACCAGCGCCGTCGATACCAAAACGGACGCGCTGATCCGTGCCGGTTTTGCGGCCTACATCCCCTCTACCACCAAGATCATCATTGCCCAGCGTATCGCATCGGTCGAGCACGCGGATATGATCCTGGTCATGGAGAACGGCCGCGTCATCAATGCCGGCACGCATGACGAACTGTTGCAGAACAGTGAGATATACCGCGAGGTATATGAACAGCAGACGAACGGAGGTGACGCAGATGAAGATGCAGAATAAGCCCGCACCGCAGGGCGGCGCACCTGCCATGCCCCCCCGGCGTAAGCTGGATATCAAGGCGATGGGGC
>CAYXDB010000030.1:0-15285 GCA_964463735.1 uncultured Ruminococcus sp.
GGATCGGCGTGGCATCCTGCAGGTGGGTACGGCCGGACTTGACGATGCCCTCGTTCTCGCTTTCCAGACGGCGGAAGGTGGCGATCAGCCCCTCGATGGCGGGCAGCAGTTTGTCCTCGATCACCGTGACGGCCGAGATGTGCATAGCGGTCGGGAAGGTGTCATTGGAAGACTGGCTCATGTTGATATCGTCATTGGGGTGGCACAGTTTCTCCCCGGCGATCTGGTTGGCGCGGTTGGCAATGACCTCATTGGCGTTCATGTTCGACTGCGTGCCGGAACCGGTCTGGAAAACGACCAGCGGGAAGTGCTCCTGCAATTCTCCTTCGATCACCTCGTCACATGCCTGCGTGATGGCGGAGAGCTTGCGCGCCGTCATCTTCTCCGGCTTCAGTTCTGCATTGGCCATGGCGGCTGCCTTCTTCAGGATGCCGAAGGCATGGATGATCTCACGCGGCATGGTCTCGATCCCCACGCCGATCAAAAAGTTCTCGTGGCTACGCTCCGTCTGGGCGCCCCACAGGCGATCGGCCGGTACCTTGACCTCGCCCATCGAATCGTGCTCTATACGGTATTCCATCTTTTTTCCTCCGTTTCAGATGTCCAGATTGCGGATCACATCTTTCAGGGTGTCGGCACTGTGGCGCAGGGCGGCGACCTCCTGCTCAGACAGGTTGATGTTCACCTTACTGCGGATGCCGTTCTGACCAACGAGATTCAGCGTGCTCAGGCACACATCGTCGATGCCGTATTCCCCGTGCATCATGGTAGAGACGGTCATGGTCGTGTCGATACCGCTGAGGATGCATTTGCAGATGTGGCACACAGAGACCGACACGGCATAGAACGTCGCACCCTTGCGGGCGATGACGCGCCCACCGGACTTGCGCACATACTGCTCGATCTCCTCATAATCCAGCGCCGGGCTGGTGATGCCGGGCATGGTGATCAGACTGCCGCAATCGGCGATCGGCACATTGGAGATGTTGGCCACCGACCACGGAATGAACGAAGAATCGCCGTGCTCGCCAAACACATAGGCGTGCACATTGCTCTGGTTGATGTTATAGTATTCCGACAGGCGGGAGCGCAGGCGGGCAGTATCTAGGATCGTGCCGGAACCGATGATGCGGTTCTCCGGAATGGAGGAGAACTTGTGGAATGTATAGGTCAGCACATCCACCGGGTTGCTGACGATGATGTAGATGGCATCCGGTGCGTACCGGGTGATCTCCGGAATGATCGATTTGGTGATATTGACGTTCGTCTGTGCCAGTTCCAGGCGGGTCTGACCGGGCTTTCTTGCAATGCCGGAGGTCAGGATCACGATGTCCGAACCTGCCGCATCCTGATACGTGCCCGCATAGACAGAGCACGGGCCGCAGAAGGGCGTCCCCTGCCGGATATCCAGTGCCTCGCCCAGCGCCTTTTCGCTGTTGATATCGATCATCACGATCTCCGAGGCGATGCCCATGACAGTCAGTGTGTACGCGATGGTGGAACCTACGCTGCCGGTTCCGATGATAGCGATCTTGTTCATAATACACCTTCCATTTTTCAAAGTTTCGCTATATTATAGCATGTTTCGACACGGGTTGCAAGTGCCAGTTTTACATATCGGTATTGCCCCTATCGATATACCCCATCTTGATTGGGGAAAGAGGGGGCAGATGTCCCGCAAAAAGCCCGGGCAAAGAGGCATGGCCCCTGCCCGGGATGGCAGCCGGGCTCACGCCTGGACGGCCGTGCAATTCTCCGGATAGAAGAGCTGGTCAGGCGCTTTATCCGTGTGGTTCCCTTCCACCGTCACCTTATCGCAGTTCACGGTCACGATGTCATAGGCCGTGCAGGCGCGGTTCGGGTCAAAACGCTCCACACTGCAAGATTCAAAACGGTTGTCGCGCACGGTGACGCCCTCCGTTGCCGATACATAGATACCGCTGTTCCCCAGGTTGCGGAAATAGTTGCCCTCGATGGTCATGTTGCGGTGCACCCCGGCCGGGTAGTCATCGGCGCCGGCATCGTGGCACCCCTTGACGACGATGGCGCCCAGATTGGCCGCGCTGTGGATGAAGGCGCATTTCTCAAAGCGGTTGTTCCGGATGACCACGTTATCCGACGGGCCGACCTCATACCACACCTTGATATCGGGCGATACGATGATGGCCGGGAGGGACATGCCCCAGACCTCGCAATACTCCACCAGGACGTTGCGCGTCTGCAACAGGAAGCCGCGGGCACGGGTATTCTTGGCCACACAGTTGCGCAGGTGGGTGGTGGCATAGTAGGCGGTATTGGCCAGGGCATCCCCCACCGCATAGGTGCCGGTGGTCGCGGTGATGGTGGCATAGCCATCCGGCGCGTATTCGCCCACCGTCAGCGTCCCCTTGCGGACAAAAGTGGCGCTGTCATAGACCTCGATCACGTCACCGGGGCATGCCCAGTTGGAGGCCAGCGGGCTGTGGCCGGAACGGTGGCGGTGCATGAATTTCATCCGGTCGCCCTCGATCTCCATGATCTCGCCGGCAATGCCATGGATGTTCAGCGTATCGTCGCCCAGACCGTCAAAATGACAGTCGAACATGTTCAGATACCCAGTCAGGCCGTTGATGTGGATGCCATCTGCGTTGGCAGAATAGAGGGCCTGGGTATTCTTCGCCAGGCGGATATTGAAGTGGTCGAAGGTAAAGTCAGAGCAACGGATGCCAACGATCGCGCCCATGGAGGAGGCACGCTCGATCTCGATATTCTTCATCAGGACGCGATCGGTATTGCCAAAGCAGAAATGCGAATTACCGTACACGATGAAGCGATAGCACATCTGCTCTCCGATCGGGAGGCGGGAGAGATCGGCATTCGGCTCGACTGGGAAGCGCAGAAGGTGATCACCGACGATCTGATAGTCAAAGCCGGGGTAACGGACGGTCTTCTCCACCCCGTTTTCCACCACCACTTCGGCATCACGCCATTTCGCGCCGCCGAAACGGTAGTCCGGCGTGCCGTCTGCGTCACAGGAGTTCAGCGCTACGGGATGCTCATACCCCGTGATCTCAAACTCGTCATAGATGCGGACCTCGTAATAATGCTCCTCCGGATTGACGGCGGTCACGCGCCCGGCCCAGCCGATCGGTGCATCGGTAGTCACGGTAAAGTCCATGATCTGGAGATCGGAGCAATGGTTGATGTGGAACAGGTCATTGTTCTCATGCGGGTCGCCGCAGGGGCCAAAATGGGTCAGCAGGGTGGCGCCCGTCTCGCCGCGCAGGATCAGGTCATGCTTGCCGTTGATATCCACGCAAGTGCGGAAGAGGTACTGCCCCGCCGGGAACACGATCTCGCTGTGGTCCTCTGTCTGCTGGATGAGTGCACGGAAAGCGGCGCTGTTATCGGTCTTACCGTCTCCTATAAGGCCGTGGTCGGTTACGCGATAGATCATGGTCATATCTCCTTTTTGTGTTTTTCGTTTTGGTCATTCTTTGCTAGTGGGGATCTCCCCTTTCTACAATTATAATTCATGCGCCCGCCTTTTGCAAGAGTTTTTCGCATTTTTCCGCACTTTTCTTTTTCCTTTGCGGGCATCCTCCGCCCCTGCCGCATCCACGCAAAAAGGTGATCGCCCGCAGGGTGTGAAAGTCCTGACGCAAATTGTCACCTTTTGTCGCATTTTGGGTGACGTTATTTTTGCGTAAGAAACTACGACAGAAATGAAAAAGCTAGCGGTGACAGTACATCTGCCGCTTTTTATCTGGCCTTTGCAAAAAGCAGCTCGTCACCTTTTATTTGCAAAAGTGATGACGAGCGGCCGCTTGCGCGGCGTAAAAAGCCGGGCAGACGGTGTCTACACCGTCTGCCCGGAATGGGTATGGACGAAGGTATCAGAACGTATACTTGGCCTCTTCCTCCGGCAGGATGTCCCCGGCGAAAGCGGGGAGCACGCGGAAACGGAAGGAGAAGTCCCTCTCCATCAAGCGATGGACCGGATCCAGCGCCGGGCCGCAGGAATTGGAACCGGAGCCGCTCTGGCGGTAATCGATAATCACCGTGGTCTCCCGGTTCGGGCGCAATTCATGATCATGCGCGGTGGCTGTGATCTGCTCCGGGGTGAAATGAGAGGCACTGAAGGAGAAGGAGGGGGCGAAGATATAGAGCCCCTGTCCGGAAGGCGCCGTCACGGCCGCATACCGGCACCCATAATGTGCCCCGTTTTCCTGCGGGCGCACATAGTGCTCAAAATTCTCCGTCACGGTATTATGGAATACGGATAGGCGGGCCGCCTGGCGCTTATCGCTGTACGACTCCATCGGGCCATAGCCGAAGTAGGTCATGTCCTCAAATCCCTCCGGCATGGCAAAGCGGATGCCAAAGCGCGGCAGGAACTGTGCCCCCGTCCAGGACTGGGTGTAATGCGGTGTGCGGTGCACCTCGCAGGATACGACCGCGCCACTGCCCGGGCGGAAGGTATAGGTCACCTCAGCAAACAGCAACGGGGCGATGCTGGGGGCGGCCATGCAGATAGACGCACATATCTCTACGCGGTCGGCGGTGCTCTTTTCAGCCGTCACACTCCGGCAATCGACCGCCACGCGATCCAGTTTGTCACGCTGCCATTCGCCGCGCACGCCGCGATCATTATCGATGGGGGCGCGCCAGATGGTCGGCTGCATGGGGGCGCAGAGCAGTTCTGTCCCGTTATCCACGATAGAGGAAAGGCCGCCGGAGGTCTTATCCACCGTATAGACCACATCCCCATCCGTGACCACGAAGGCATGGCGATTCTCTTCCAGCATCAGGGTGCCGGGACGGGCAGGCAGGGGCTGCTGTGCCGCCTCCTGCAACACGAACTGCGTCAGCCCCACTTCATATCCCGCCGGGGACCATGCCGTCGGCGCCGTCTGGCGCACCGACAGCGTCAGGGTCACCGTCCCCTGCGGCAATGCGCCATAGCCCAGATCATAGGTCTGCGCAGTCTGTGGGGCGATGGCCAGTGACCCAATATAGCCAGAGCGGTACGGCTGGCCGTCTTTTTCCAGCCACCAATAGAGCGCCAGGTCATCTGCCGGGCGGAAATAACGCATGTTGCGCAGGGTGACCGTGCTCCCCTCCTGCGCTTCTACACGCAGGGGCTGTATCACATTCTTATACTCCAGCAGGCCGGTGTGCGGGCGGCGATCCGGATATACCAGGCCGTCCACGCAGAAGTTCCCGTCGTTCGGCGTATCGCCAAAATCCCCGCCGTAGGTATAGCGATGGCCGGTCAGGGCATCCCCCGTATCGACGGAATGGTCGATCAGCTCCCAGACGCAACCGCCCATCAGTTCCTCGTGGGCGTAGATGAGATCCCAATATGCCTTCAGATCCCCGGGGCCGTTCCCCATAGCGTGCGAATATTCGCACAAAAATAGCGGGCGGTCGATGCGCGGGTCCTCTACGTAGTGGGTGCGCATCTCTTCCACGGAGGGGTACATCCGGCTCTCAAAATCGGTATAGGCACGCAGTTTTTCAAACATGGCGGCGATCTCCGGGTCACCATCGTTCCGCGTGAGCGCCTGGATGGCAAAGCGACTCTCATCCTCCATGTGCACCGGGCGCGTGCCGTCCTGTTCGTGGAAATATTCTGCCATCAGGCGGTGGTTCTTGCCCCAGCCGCTCTCGTTCCCCACCGACCACATGATGACGGAGGGGTGATTCTTATCCCGCTGCAACATGCGGGCGGCACGGTCTAAATATGCCTCCGTCCATGCGTCATCGTTCGTCATCAGCGGGTTTGGCTCCTTGCGGTAATTGCCCCAGCCGTTGCCATGACACTCCAGGTCTGCCTCGTCACACAGCATGATGCCGTATTTATCACACAGCCCGGGGAAACGCGGATCGTTGGGGTAATGGCTGGTACGGATCATATTGACATTGTGCCGTTTGCAGATCATCAGATCCTCGATCATGTGGGCTAAGGGGGTGGCATGTCCCAGCTGCGGATGGCTGTCATGCCGGTTCACGCCCTTGAGCTTGATGGGCTTCCCATTCAGCAAAAAGGCCTTGCCCCGGATCTCTACGCGGCGCACGCCAAAGGGGAGGCAGATATATTCCTGCCCGGCCTGCAACAGGAGCGTATAGAGCGCCGGGTCTTCATCGCTCCACAGAGAGGGCGCCACCAGATCCTTCAGGGTCAGGGTGCCCGTCTCCCCCACGCGCCCTTCGCCTTCCTGCAGGCATGTGCCGTCCGGCGCCAGCAAACGGTAGGAGACCGCCAGGGGCGCGGTGCATTGCAGATCCACCCCCAGCGTAGCGCGGTCCAGCGCCGGGGAAAGGTCTGCATGCACGGCCACATCGCGAATATGTTTGCCCTCTCGCGCCAGCAGATAGACCTCGCGGAAAATACCGGACATGCGCCACATATCCTGGTCCTCCAGATAGGTACCGTCACACCACTTATACACCAGCACCTTGATGGTGTTCTTGCCGGGGCGCAACAGATCGGTCACCCGGATCTCGCTGGTCATGTGGCTCACCTGGCTATAGGCCGCAAAGCGATCATTGACGTACAGATAGAAGCAACTGTCTACCCCCTCAAAGACCAGGTAGACCTCCTGCCCCTCGCGGCGCGTGTAGGAAAAATCACGCACATACAGCCCGCAGGGGTTCTCGGCCGGTACATGCGGCGGGTCCAGCGGGATCGGATAGGCGACATTCGTATACTGCGGCACGTCATACCCGCGTCCCAGCGCCATCTGCCAGTTCATGGGCACCGTGATGCGGTCCATATCCGCCCGGTCGAGCTCCGGCGCGGTCAGATCCGGCAGTTCCCGGTCAGAGGGGTAATAGCGGAAATCCCAGGTGCCGCACAGCGACTTGAAATAGGCCGATGCGGCGCGGTTCCCGGCCAGGGCCGATGCGGCCGTGTCATAGGGGACGAAATAGGCGCGCGGCGCCTCGCACCCCACGTGCAATGTGGATAGGGACTTATGATGATCGGGTATATGGAACGGCATAGATATTCCTCCTTGTGCGGCATGCGCCGCTATGTTACTTTCATTCTACTATATTTTTCCCCTTCTGTCAAGGCGGGGGGCATTTATTTTTCCACGGCCCGTACCGACAGGAGCCGCACCTGCGCCGCATGGCACAGCTCTGCCAGTTCGCCGGATGCCGGCAGGTCTGTGATGAGCACATCCACATCAGCAAGAGAGGCAAAGCGATACGCGCGGGAGCGCCCGGCCTTGGTGCGATCCGCCAGCAGGATGCGCGCCCCGGCGCGGTGGAGCATGGCCGCCTTCAGTTCCCCCTGCTCCACACTGCTCTCATACAAACTGCCGTCCATCCCCAGCCCCCCGCAGGAAAAGAGGAAGGTATCGGCACGCAGGTCTTCCAGCACGCGCCGCGCCAATGCCCCCGTCAGGGAACCGGTCAGTGCGTGCAGGGTGCCCCCGGGCAGGAGCACGCGGGTATCCCGGTGGCGGGCAAAGAGCTGTGCCGTCTCCAGCCCCGTGGTGATGACCGTCTTATGCGCCGCCCCCCAGACCGTGGCCAGGGCGCGGACGGTGGAACTGGAATCGAGAAAAAAAGTCGTCCCCTCCTGCAACAGGGGCACCGCCGCCTCTGCCAGGCGCTGTTTGGCCGCGGCATTCTCCCCCTTGCGTACCAGGAAGGACGCCTCCCCCTCTTCCCGTTCCAGCAGGACGGCCCCGCCGTGACTGCGGCGCAGGAGGCCTTCTTTCTCCAGTTCTGTCAGGTCGCGCCGGACGGTAGTCTCACTGACGTACAGTTGCCGCGCCAGGGCACTGACGGTGGCGTGGCGCTCCCGCCGCAGATAGGCCATGATTGCCCCCTGCCTTTCCGCACCGAACATATCTTCTCCTCCTTTGCACGTTTTTGCGCATTTACGCTCATATGATAGCATGAAAATGGTAATTTGTCAACATTTCGATCGAATATAGACAAACGGCCCCGGTTCCTGTATAATAGAAGCACAGAGCGCCACACCGCGCGGCGGGCGGCGCACGATCACGGGGGTGCCCCCGAACAAAAGGAGAAGAGATATGAAAAACATGCTGGAAGCCCCGTTTTTGAAGCAGATGTGCGAGGCCACTGCCAATATGTACCGCCTGGGCTGGGATGAGCGCAACGGCGGCAACATCAGTTACCTGCTGCACGAGGAAGAGGTCGCCCCCTATGTGGACACGACGCACGTGCTGCGCACTATCCCCATGAATTTTTCCGCCCCGGATCTGATCGGCTACTATTTCCTGGTGACCGGCACCGGCAAGTACTTCAAGAACGTCTCCGGCGATCCGGAGAACAACCTGGGCCTGATCCGGGTAGCACAGGACGGCGTGACGGCAGAGCTGATCTGGGGGTATGCGGACGGCGGCCGTTTCACCTCTGAGTTGCCGGCGCATCTGATGAGCCACATGGCACGGCTGAAGCAGGACCCCCTGCACCGCATCGTCATGCACACGCACCCGACCAACATTCTGGCCATGACGCACATCCACCCCATGACCGACCGGGAGTTCACCCGCACCATCTGGGGCACCTGCACCGAGTGCATCGTGGTATTCCCGGACGGCATCGGCGTATTGCCCTGGATGGTCTGCGGCACCAACGAGATCGGCATCGCTACCGCTAAGAAGATGGAGCAGTACCGGCTGGTCGTCTGGACCCAGCACGGCATCTACGGGACCGGGCGCGATATGGACGAGACCTTCGGCCTGATCGAGACGGTGGAGAAAGGGGCCGAGCTCTGGATGAAATATGCCGCCTTCCCGCTGGTGAACCGCATCAGCGACAAACAGCTGGACGAACTGGCACAGGCCTTCCACCTCACCTATCGCACAGACTTCCTGGATCTGTGATCTATCTGTCTGCATAACACGGACCGCGGCGCGGGGCTGGCATCGTTCCAGCCCCGCGCCTTGTGCATATTGCGCAAAAATGCCCTGTTTCATTTGGCCATTTTGCGTTCTTGCCTTTTTGGGCGGGGTGTGGTACAATAAAGGTATAAAAATACAAAGAAGGAGTTCTTATGAAACGTATCATGGCATTGACACTGCTTGCCTGTATGCTCTTTGGCACCACCGCCGCATTCTCTGGTTGCGCACCGGATACCACGCCGGAGCCCTCTCTCCCACAAGACCCGGCGGGGCCGTCCTTCCCGCAGGTCGCCCCTACCACGACGTTCTCCCGCGACTTCAACCTGTACGGGGACGGCAGTGAAACGGCACGTGCCCTGCTGGCAGCGGCAGGGGTCACCTCGGCGCAGACCGCGGCGGCCAAGCGCATCTATGTCAACAGCACGGCCGATGTAGCAGAAGTACGGGCGGCGCAGGAAAAACTGGATGCGCGGGATGCGCATTTCAACGACTATGCGATCGTGGCCGGTGAAAGCACCCTGGCCATCGCCGCCGGTAGTGACGCGGCATTGACGCAAGCCATACAGTACCTGGTCACCGATCACCTGGATGGCAACGCACTGTGCGTGCCGCAGGACCTCTCCTACGTCTATCAGCCGGCACTGGGCAGTTACCAGCTGGCCGATCTGCCGCTCGACAGTTTTACCGTCGTATGCGTAGATCAGGCCGGGACGGCTATGGAAGCGGCGCGGGACCTGGCATACCAATTGAGCGTGATGTGTGGTAAAGAGATCCCCGTAACGACCGAGGACACGGCGGAGATCGCCATCCGCCTCTCCTGCCAGAACGGCACCGAGAACATCTATCAGGCCGGCGCACCGGTCTCCTATGACCTCAAATGTTCCCTCTCTGTCGTCACACTGGAGGCGGAGGACCGCGCGACCCTCTCTTATGCGATGGCCGACTTCCTGCAACGAATCAAAGCCGGCATGACCCTGCGCAGTGACGCCGCCCGGCGCATCACCTTCACCTACCAGCAGGTGGACGCCACCGAT
This sequence comes from uncultured Ruminococcus sp., assembly GCA_964463735.1. Taxonomy (GTDB): domain Bacteria; phylum Bacillota; class Clostridia; order Oscillospirales; family CAG-272; genus UBA1740. Next base: position 9,902 of record CAYXDB010000030.1, read on the forward strand.
ACCGACAAGATCAAGTATTGCGGTACCTGGCAGGCCAATGCCGACGGCGTCATGGTCTCCTACTGGAACGATAATTATGCCGAGATATCCTTCACCGGCTACGCCGTTACGGTAGAATTCGGCCAGAGCACCTCTTTCCTTGCGCAATTGGACGGGGGTGAATACACCACCGCCACCTTGCATGGCAAGGCCACCTTCTTTGCATCGGACAACGGCACGCATACCCTGCGCATCCGCGGGAACAGCCGCACACAGCATCTGTACATCCGCAGTTTCTCGGCCCCGGAAGGTGCCAACATCAGCCGCCCGGCGCGCAAGACCCATTACATCCAGTTCGTTGGCGACTCTATCTCCGATGCGCAAGACTCCTTCTCCCACCGCGTGGGAGAGATCAACGGCTGGGACTATTCCGTTATCGCCCTCTCCGGCATGTCTCTGACGACCGGGCGCGGCTATTGGAGCAACAACAACCCGCAGTTGTATGCCAAACTGGGAGGCAAGGACGACGACAAGAGCACCTGGGCCACCGCCAAGATCGGCATGGAACACGCCTTCTTCCGTCTGGGGCCGCCCTCTGACTCTATGATCGGCACGGCGGAGGAAGCGCTCTACACCACCGATTACCTGCTGGACACCTCCCCGGTAAAGAACCTCTACCAGAGCGGCAATACGCCGGACATCGTATTTATCTTCCTGGGTACCAATGACTACCTGACCGACCCGTACGGGGACGCGGCATTCACGAACACCTACTGCCAGTTCTTAGACAAGATCACGGCCGTCTATGGAGAAGACACGCAGTTCTGCATCATGGACGCCCTGAACGGTGACACGCGCCGCGCCTGCATTGAGGCCGCGTATGAGACCATAGAGGAAAAACACCCCGGCCGCGTCAAATTCGTAGACGCCGCCACGCTGGACAGCTGGCAGGTGCAGATCAGCACCGATGGGATCCATCCCACAGCGGCCGGCTACACGACACTGGCCAACAAGTTGGCACAGCTTCTCGCAAGCTCCGCCTATTACGGTTGAGGTAGCGGCAACAGCGACCCCAGGGCGATACGATCGCCCTGGGGTCGCTGTGTTTTATAAGAGAAGGGAGATCACGGCCGGGCGAACTGCTCCAGTATGGCGCAGTCGATGGCCTCAAAATCGCTCGTGTGAGGGTATTCCGCCATGTCCGGATGATGGCGGAAGGCCGCCGCGGCATTCCCCGCGTGCAGGGATATGGTTGCCAGCATACAGCCACTTTCCCGGATCATGCGGATATTCTCGTCTGAAAAATCGCCCGTATAGGCATAGCACCGCGCCGGATAGTCCGGCACCTGTGCCAGTTTCTCCCGCGTGTAGTTCCAGGGCGTATCGATGAACCGGGCCATGGGGTCGATCTGCAAAATGGTCAAAATGGCCGGCGCACCGGCCCCGTTCGTCGCATAGACGACCCGCCCGCGCATGCCGTGTGCCACCACCAGGCGTGCCACATCCGCCGCATGGAGCGCCCCTTCCTTCAGGTCGATGTTCACGCACATGCCCGTAAAATAGGCAAGGTCCAGCGCCTCTGCCAGTGTGGGGACGCGGTTCTTCTCCGGTCGCACCGGCGAGAGCGCCAAGTGCCGCACGGTCTCATAGGGGGTGTCGGCGATCGCATAGGTGATGCACTGCCCATCCGGCCCATAGGCGCGGATGTCGGCATCATGATGGCAGATCAGGACGCCGTCCTGCGTGGTGCGTGCATCCGTCTCGATCATATCCGCCCCCTTGCAGGCCGCCAGCCAAAACGCCTCCCGCGTGTTGGAGCACAGCCCCTCGGTCACAAAGCCCTGATGCGCCGATGATATCCATGTTTTTCTCTGCTTTCTCTGCTCGTTCATAGGTCCTCTCCCTCCTCGCATATCTTTCCTTTATATATACCGTTCCCCGGCATGCCTGCATGCCGGGGCCGCTGTGCCTCCATCATACCACACCCCGGGGGGAAAGTCAAGCAGATAGCGCACTTTTGTTCCTCGTTTCCATCAGGCGCCCACCGGCGCGCGCGGCCTTTTCCGATCTTTTTTCTTTTTTCAAAAAAAGGGTTGACAAATCCGTTTGGGTACGGTATAATATATCATGTTGTTAGAACTTATGGAGGCATAGCTCAGTTGGTCAGAGCGTTCGGTTCACATCCGAGAGGTCGCAGGTTCGAGCCCTGCTGTCTCCACCATGCAAGCAGCCCTGTGGGCTGCTTTTTTTCAACACCTTGCATCCATTTCCCGCCGGCGGCCATATACTGTATGTGACACGCAGTTTTGAAAGGAGAGACCGATGTTCGTTTCCAAAAGTCCTGATGCGCTGACCGTTGCCCCTTTCCATATGATTGGGCAGGAGTGGCTCCTGCTGACCGCCACTGCCCCGGACGGCCGCTACAACAGCATGACCGCCTCCTGGGGCGGCCTGGGCGTGCTGTGGGGGAAGCCGGTGCTGTATTGCTTTATCCGCCCCCAGCGCTATACCCACGTCTTTTCCGAGCAGGGTGAGCACCTGAGCGCCTGCGTCTTCGATCCCCGCTACCGAGATGCGCTGACCCTGTGCGGCACGCGCAGTGGGCGGGAACTGGACAAAGCACGCGCCTGCCATTTTACCCCGGTCACCGCAAAGAACGGGGCCGTCTATTATGAAGAAGCGCGCCTCATATTCCTCGGGCGCAAGTTGTATACCGGAAAAATAGACCCGCAGGGCTTCTGCGACCCCGGCATCGCCGCGCTCTATCCCACGCAGGACTACCACACCGTATACGTGTATGAAATAGAGGAAGTATTAGAGGCAGAATAACTGCCCAAAGGAGTTTCCCATGGCAGACAAAACAGCCCCGCACAAGATCATTTGTGAGAACCGTAAGGCAAGGCACGACTATTTTGTGGAAGAGGTGTATGAGGCGGGCATCGCCCTGTACGGTACAGAGGTCAAATCCCTGCGCCGCGGGACAGTCAATCTCAAGGACTCCTACTGCTCTATCCACGAGGGGGAGATCTTTGCCCACGGCATCCATATCAGCCCGTATGAACAGGGGAACATCTTTAACCGTGACCCCTTGCGGGAGAAAAAACTGCTCATGCACCGGCGCGAGATCCTGAAACTACTGGGGCTGACCGCCCGCGGGGGCTATACGCTGGTGCCCCTGTCGCTGTATTTCTCCGGCTCCCATGTGAAGGTGGCTGTGGGGCTGTGCAAGGGCAAAAAACTCTACGACAAGCGCGAGACGGATGCCCGCCGGGATGCCGACCGGCAGATCGAGCGCGCCACAAAAGGCTATACACAGGCAGATGACTGACCACATAAAAGCCCCCCACAGGGCGCGCTGCGCGCCCTGTGGGGGGCTTTTTGCTTATTTCAGGACACACGGGTGCCCGGTGCCCGTGTGGGCCAGGCCTATCATGTAGGGTCGTCGTCGCTGTGCGTGGGCGTGGTCCAGATATTGAGGCCGGTCACCACCAGCACGATCACGATCGTGACCAAAAAGACCCCCAGCATCCCTGTGCCCATGATGGAAAGAGACTGTAAAAAAGCGCCTAGATCTATATGGAAGTTCATCCTTCATCCTCCGTTCCGGCGGGTGCCTCAGGCACCCAGTATTTTTTGCACGATGGAGAGCAACAGACCGCCCGCCAGGACCGAGGCGATCTGACCGGAGACGTTTACCCCGATGGCGTGCATCAGCAAGAAGTTCTGGTTGTCCTCTTCCAGCCCCAGTTTATTGACTACGCGGGCCGACATGGGGAACGCGGAGATGCCCGCCGCCCCGATCATGGGATTGATCTTCTTTTTCAAGAACAGGTTCATCAATTTGGCGACCATGATACCGCCGAACGTATCGAAGACGAAGGCGACCAGCCCCAGCCCCAGGATCAGCAGTGTCTGCGGTTGCAGGAAGCCTTCTGCCGTCATTTTGGAGGAGATGGTGAGCCCTAAGAAGATCGTGACCAGGTTGGCCAGCACTTTCTGCGCTGTTTCAGAGAGCGAGTTCAGCACCCCGCATTCCCGGATCAGATTGCCGAACATCAAAAATCCGATCAGGGCCACGGCATCCGGCGAGACCAGCCCCACGATCACGGTGACCACGATGGGGAACAGGATCTTCGTCAGGCGGGAGACCTCCCGCTCTGCATAGGGCATGCGGATGCGGCGCTCCTTGCGGGTCGTGCACAGCTTGATGATGGGGGGCTGTACGATGGGCACCAGCGCCATATACGAATAGGCCGCGACCGCGATGGCGGCCACATAGTTGGAATTCAGTTTCTGGGCGACCACCAGAGAGGTCGGCCCATCGGCCGCGCCGATGATAGCGATCGAAGCGGCATCGTGCAGGTCAAACCCGACAAGGGAGGCCATACACAGGGTGAAGAAGATGCCGAACTGGGCGGCCGCGCCAAAGATCATCAACTTGGGGTTCGTCAACAGCGGGGTAAAATCGATCATGGCCCCAATGCCGATAAAGAGGATCAGGGGCATCAGTTCATTATCCCGGATGCCGATGTCAAACAGATGGTCCACGACCTCCTGCGCCCCGGATGCGGGCAGATTGATCAAAATAGCGCCAAAGCCCATGGGCAGGAGCAACGAGGGCTCCATCTCCCGCCGGATCGCCAAATAGATCAGCACGCCGCCGATCACCCACATGACCACCTGTTGCCAGGTGATGTTCAAAAGATTCTCATACAGTACGCTCATATACCTACCCTTTCCTGCCGAGCGCGGCACAGCGCACGCCGTACCTACGCCAAAAACACCGCACCCGCGGCATTGCCGCAGGGGTACTCCCTCCCCGCCCTGCGGGGCGAGGGAGACCATTCCCTGATCATTATACACTTTCCTGTCGAAAAAGTCAACTGTTTTCGCACGATAGAGCGGCAGGATCTGCCGTATTTCATCCGCGCGGCCCGTGGCGCAAAAAGTGCCAGCAGGACAGCCTGCCGGCACTTTCTATATCACGGGCATAGACCTCAGGCGAGCTTGTTCAGCTTCACCGTGAACTGGCTCTTCTTGCGGGCTGCATTGTTCTTGTGCAGGATCCCACGGGAAACAGCCTGATCGATCTTCTTCACTGCCAGGCGGTAAGCAGCAGTTGCCTGCTCTTTATCACCGGTCGCCAATGCTGCATCATACTTCTTGATCATGGTGCGCATCTGGGAGCGGAAGATCTGGTTGCGCAACGTCTTAGCGCGGATGACCTTGATACGCTTCTTAGCGGACTTGATGTTTGCCATCTTCAAAAACCTCCTGTTCCTTCGTCATTATTGCCCGGGGCCAGGCACCTGAGAGGCAGTGCCACCCCGATCACGTTTACCGTACTATCATAGCATATTCTTTTCAAAATAGCAAGGGGTTTTTCAAAAATTCCCCACTTTTTC
>CAYXDB010000031.1:0-9393 GCA_964463735.1 uncultured Ruminococcus sp.
GTCGAGGACGCCTGTCCCTACCGTTTGCAAGTCTATGTACCCCGGTTCTTCTGCTACCCCCCGGAGGAAGGCCATGAGAGCGCGGCGGGCGGGCGAGACAGCCTCATCGATCATATAGGGAAACGGGCAGGGTCAGAGACGTTCTGCCAGGTCGCACAAGAGGCGCTCGGTCTTTGCGAAGCCGAGGCACGGGTCGGTAATGGAACAGCCGTAGCGCCCGCCCCCTACCGGTTGGGCGCCATCCTCCAGATAGCTTTCCAGCAGCAGGCCGCGGAGCATGCGGCGCACAGACGGCTCTTTGTGATACAGGGCCATTACTTCTTGTGCTACGTGGATCTGTTCTTCATACCGTTTGCCCGCATTCGCATGGCTGGCATCTACCAGCACCGCCGGTATCCGCCCGCCGCCGGAGGCGCATTGCGCCAGATAGGCGAAGGTGTTGGCATCATAATTGGGATGCATGGCGGAAGTATTGGGCGCGACGTACCCGCGCAGGATCGCGTGGGCATAGGGGTTCCCCTGGCTCTGCACCTCCCATCCGCGATACAGGAACCGGTGCGGTTGCCATGCCGCGTGCACGGCATGGAACATGGTAGGAATGTCACCGCCCACGGGGTTCTTCATCCCCACGGGGATCGCCAGCCCGCTGGCCACCAGCCGGTGTTGCTGATCCTCGACCGAGCGGGCCCCCACCGTGACGTAGGAAAGCAGGTCGTTCAGATAGCGGTGGTGCTCCGGGTACAGCATCTCATCGGCGGTGGGGAGCCCCGTCTCCTCTAAGACGCGGCGGTGCAGGGCGCGGATAGCCAGGATGCCCCGCAACAGATCCGGCTCTCCGTTCGGGTCCGGCTGGTGCAGCATGCCCTTGTATCCCTCCCCGGTCGTGCGGGGCTTCTCGGTGAATACGCGCATGACCAGCAAAAAGCGCTCCTGCACCTTCTCTTGCAGGATGCGCAGGCGCTGCGCATATTCCAGCACGCTGTCCTCCCGGTCGGCCGAGCAGGGGCCGACCACCACCAGCCAGCGGCTGTCCTCCCCGTCCAGGATCGCCCGGATCTGACGGTCGGCCGTGGTCTTGCAGGCGGCGCCTGTGGCCGATAGGGGATATTGCTCTTTGATCTCCATGGGGATGGGGAGCTTGCGGATAAAGGTCATGTTCATGGATCTTTCCTCTTGCCGGACTGCCGGCTTTTTATTTTGTCTGCGGGGCGCCCTCTTGCAGAACGGCACCGTGCCGCGCCAGGAGTGAAAACCACCCCGGCCAACTTTTGGCGACACACGCCCCCCCACATAACCGGCCACCATAGGTCAACAGCAGGGGGGAGAGCGCCATGGCGATCCGGTGGTCGCCGTGGCTCTGTAAGGGGCGGCGCGGGGCGTGCGCACCGCCGCCGACCGTGACGGCATCTTCTTCTATCGTGACTTGCACCCCGCAGGCGCCCAGTTCTGCGGCCATGGCCGCCAGGCGGTCGCTCTCCTTGTCGCGCAGGCGGCGGGCGCCTGTCAGGCGGGCGCCGTGGTGCATGGCCGCCGCCACCATCAGCACCGGCCCCAGATCCGGGCAGTCCCGCAGGGAAAGGCAGGGGCGCCCCTGCCGGATGGCTTCCAGATACGGCAGGCATGCGCGGTCGCCCTGCAAACTGTCCGTTTTCAGGCCGGTGACCGTCAGGGGATGCCCCAGCGCCTGTAAAAGAAAGAGCGGGGCGGCCTGTGACCAGTCGCCCTCCACAGGATAGCGACAGGGGCGATAGATAGCCCGTCCAGGCAGAAGATAGCCGTCTTCTGTTGGTTGGACGGGGGCACCGAAGGCGGCCATGGTGGCGCAGGTCATCGATACATATGGGCGGCTGACCGGCGCCCCTGTGATGCGCAACAGGCTCTTGCCCGGGAGGCGGGAGAGTGCCAGGAGCATCCCACTGATGAACTGACTGCTGCTGTCCCCGGGGATCGTATATACGCCCGGGGTCAGGCGCCCTTCTACGGTCAGGGAGCCCGGGGTGCGGGTGAAGGAAAAACCCTGTTCCCGGCACAGTTCCTCGTATACCGCCAAAGGGCGGGAGAGCAGGCGCCCCTCCCCGCAAAACTGCACCGCCCCCGCCCCATCGAGCAACAGCGGCAACAGGAGCCGCAGGGTCGTGCCGCTCTCCCGGCAGAGGACAGTGCGCGGCGCGGATGACCGGTTTGGCGACACACGCCCCCCGCATCCCGTGATCTCTACGCCCCCTTCTATCGGTAGGGACCGGGCGCCCAGTAAAGGCAGGGCGCTGAAAGTGGCGGCGATGTCCTCCCCGTCGGCCGGGGAGAGCAGGTGGGAGGTGCCCTGCGCCAGCGCGGCACATAGCGCGGCGCGGTGCGTGTAACTTTTGGAGGGCGGGGCAGGGAACGCCCCTTGCAGGCGCGAGGGGAAAAGATCGATCACATCCATCATAGCCACGTGCGCACCACCTCCCCCCTGCCGGTCTGCTCCCGCTCGATCGCCGCGGCCATGGCGGCCGGGGTTCCCTCCGGGATGCGGCAGTCTGCAGCCGCCAGATAGAGCGGCCAGCGTGCACAGTACAGCGCCTCCAATCCGGCACGGTCTTGCGAGAGCGGGCGATCCAGCGTGGGCCGGAGGGCGCCCAGCGGGCGATCCAGCAGATACAGGCGCCCACTGCGCCGTAGCGCATCGATGCCCCGTTGCCGCAGGACACAGCCGCCCCCCGTGGCGATCACCGCCCCCCGCATGGTCGCCAGATGCCGCAGGATCTCTTCTTCCCGGTCGCGGAAGGCGCCTTCCCCTGCGGTGCCGATGTAGGTGGCGGGCGTGGTGTGGAATCTTTCACAAAAAACGGCATCCGCATCGTAGAACGGGCGGTGCATCTTTTGCGCCAGCAGGCGCCCAACGGTGGTCTTGCCCACGCCCGGCATACCGATGAGCACGATGTTCTCCACCTCCTGGTACAGCGTGCCGACCAGCTGTTCTACCCGCGCCTGCCGGATCGTGACACCCGGGAAGAGGCGTGCGGCGGCCAGCGCCTGGGCGCACAGCATCCATAGCCCGCCGGATGCGGGGATGCCCCGCGCCGCGGCCTGTATGCGCCACTGCGTGCGCAGGGGGTTGTAGATCGCCTCCCACACGCCGCGCAGGCGGGGGAACGGCTCCCACGGCAGAGGAGCGGCCTCCTCCTGCGGGAACATGCCGCAGGGCGTGGTGTTCAGGACCAGATCGGCCGTGCCGCGCCGTTCGCACGCCTCTTCGTAGGTCATGGCGCCCGCCCGCCCCGTCCGGCTCACACACGTGATGCGGGCCGCCCCCGCGGCCTGCGCCACCTGGCGGGCCGTGCAGGAGGTGCCGCCCGTCCCCAGGATCAGCACATCGGCGCCACGCAGGCACAGCCCGGCGTGCGCCAGCGCCGCCTCCATCCCGATAAGATCGGTGTTGTAGCCGATCAGGCGGCCGTCTTGCTGTACGATTGTGTTGACGGCGCCGCAGGCCGCCGCCCGTGGCTCTATGTCGTCCAGATACGGGATCACGGCCGCTTTGTACGGGATGGTCACATTCAGCGCGCGGAATGCCCGCCGTTGCAGAAAAGGGCCCAGTTCGTCCGGCTCCAGCGGGCACAAAACATAAGGATACTCTCCTATCTGTGCGTGGAGACGGGGAGAAAGGCTGTGCCCCAGCTCCCGGCCGATCAGTCCGTATTCCATGCCTTTCTCCTTTCTTTTTTACTATCTTATGTACAGGTAAGTAGCGGCACTATGCGGTCACGGGGCAAAATACCCGTTCCCGTAGCGCTGTGTCAACAGGTCCCCCAGCGCCAGGGCCGCCACCGCTGTGACGACCGGCGCCGCCCGGTGTACGATGGCCGGGTCGTGCCGCCCCTCGGTACAGCAAACGGCACCCGTGTGTTGTGAAAGATCCACCGATACCTGTGGGAGGGCGATGGAGGGCGTGGGCTTGACCACCACCTGAAAGAGCAGGGGCATGCCGTTTGTCATACCGCCGAGGATCCCCCCCGCGTGGTTCGTGCGCGTCACGACGCGCCCGTCCTGCCAGGCAAAGGCGTCGTTTGCCGCACTGCCGCGCATTTCGGACAGGGGCGCCCCGTCCCCGAAGGTGACGCCCTTGACGGCCGGGATGGCGAACAGCGCCTGCGCCAGCACCCCCTCTGCCGTGTCAAAAAACGGCTCTCCCACGCCGGCCGGCATGCCGGAGACGGCGCATTCCAGCACGCCGCCCACACTGTCGCGTGCGGCGTGCGCCGCGGCGATCGCCTGTTGCATCTGCCGCCCCTGCGCTTCGTCCAGCACCGGGAAAGGGCGGCCGTCACCCAGCGCCGTAATGTCGGCCTCCGGGTGCAGGGGGTCAAAGGGGCGGTCCGCGATCCCCGCACAACGCAGGATGTGCGTCGCCAGATGGATGCCGCGCTGTCCCAGCACCTGCCGCACTACGGCCCCCGCCGCCACCAGCGGCGCAGTCAGGCGGCCGGAGAAATGCCCCCCGCCGCGCAGGTCTGCCGCATCCCCGTAGCGCACCTGCGCCACATAGTCAGCATGCCCCGGGCGCGGGATATCCCGAACCGTATCGTATGCGGCGCTCTGCACCGCGCGGTTCTCTATGCACAGGCACAGCGGCGTGCCGGTCGTGCGCCCCTGATAGCAACCGCTGAGCCAGGTGACATGATCTGCTTCCCGCCGCGGGGTCGATAGCGCGGCGATCCCCTGGCGCTGTGCCATCGCCTCTGCTATGGCCTCTTCGTCCAGCGGGATGCCCGCCGGCAGGCCGTCCAGTACCGCGCCCACCGCCGCCCCGTGGCTCTCGCCCCACAGGGTCAGGGTCAGGGCGCGCCCCCACGTATTAGCCATCCTGTTTTTCCTCCCATAAGGCCGCCAGCGCATCCCACGCAAACGGCTGTATCGTATAGCGTCCCACCTCCGGGACCGTGACGCACAGGCACCTGTCGCCCTGTCGCTTTTTGTCGTGGAGCAGGGCTTCTTTCGCCCGCCCCAGATCCGGGTGCGCCGCGCAGGGGAGCCCCACGCGGCGGTACAGCGCCTCCAGCCGCGCCCGCACCGCCGGTGCGGCAAAGGGCAGCATCCCCAGCGCCACCGCCTCCCCGTGCAGGAGCGCACCCTGCGCCGCACTCTCCAGCGCGTGGCCCCACGTGTGCCCGTAGTTCAGCACGCGCCGCTCTCCCGCCTCACGCGCATCGCACGAGACGACCGCGGCCTTCAACCGGATCGCGCATAGGATCGTCTCCTCCAGATGGGAGAAGGGGGGCGCCTGTTCCAGCCGGGAAAATAGTCCGGCGTCCAGCGTGACGGCCATTTTGATGATCTCTGCCATGCCGCTGGCCATCTGCCGCGGCGGGAGCGACCGGAGCAGGAGCGGGTCGATCAGGACGGCCCGGGGGAAGGAGAACAGCCCCACCAGATTCTTGGCCCCCTGCGCGTTGATCGCGCATTTCCCGCCCACGGAGGCATCCACCTGCGCCAGGAGCGTGGTAGGGATCAGGTAGTGGGCGATGCCGCGCATGTATAGCGCCGCCGCCAGCCCCCCCAGGTCGCCCACCATGCCACCGCCTAAAGAGACAAGGGCGTCCCCCCGGTCTAAGTGCGCTTCTGCCATGCCGGACAGGACCGCCTGGAGCGATGCCATGCTCTTGCTCTCTTCTCCCTGCGGCAGGCACAGGACGGTCGCCTGCTGGCACACCTGCTGTACCTGCGTTACGTAAGCGCCCGGTACCCCCTCGTCCGTCAGGATCACCACCCGGCGGAAGGAGGAAAGCAACACACCGGCCTGCGCCAACAGCCCGTCTCCGACATAGATAGGGCACACGCCCCCCGGCACGGGCAGGGGCACCATCTGTGCCCCGGATAGATCGTGTTCCTGCGCCTCCATCTCCCATAGCGCCTGATAGGCGCGGGAGAGCGCCATCTCGCATTGTAGCAGGGCGCCGTATCCCGGGGTCAGCGCGGCATCCGGCACGGCGGCGCATTGGCGGGCAAGGATCTCTGCCTCGCGCCCGCTGTCCAGCACCGGGAGGCCGTTTGCCCGCTTCCACGCTCCCACGCGCCGCACCTGCGCCATCCGGCGGCAGAACAACTGCCGCATGGCATCGTCTATCTCATCGATCGCGGCGCGCGCCTGCGCCAGCACATCGCCTGTCTCTTCTTCCTTTGCCCGGTCGCTTTGCTCCTGCATCCCCGTGCCTCCTTTTTTGCTTCCAGTATACACCCGCCCAGCGGAAAAGTCAAGTGTGGCGGGGGTCCTCCCCCTCCGCTCCGCGGTACATCTTCTTCATCTCTGTGGGCGATACGCCAAATTCCGTGCGGAAGGCACGGCAGAACGCCCCCGGGGAACCGTACCCGCACATCTCGGCAACGGCCGAGACGCTCTCCCCGTGCAGGATCTGCTCCTTGCCGTACAGGACACGGCAGGTGCGGATGTATTGCATGGGCGATACGCCGATCGCCGCGTGGAACAGGCGGATCAGATAGCTTTCACTCAGGTTGAGCCGTTGCGCCAGGAGCGCCGTGGTCAGGTGCGGCGCCTCCTCGTGGATCAGGGTGGCCGCCTGCGCCACTGTCTCGTTCGTCACATAGGGGAACTGCGTCCCGTAGGTCTCCAGCATCGAAAGATAACTTTTCAGCAGCGGCTCCAGAAAGCCGTGGCTCCACCGTTGCTCTGGGTCTCTTTCGATCAGGTGGTTGGCATAGGCGAAGAAGAGATGGGAGCCATGTGCCTCCCCGTCTATCTCTGTCACACTGCCGTAGCGCAGGACGCGGGAATTGAAATAATTGAAATAGGTGTGGTCAAAGTTCACAGCGTCGGTAGCGTGCAGATCCCGCGTCTGCGGGAAGATATAGATCTTGCCCGCCGCAGGGGGAAGGTGCGGTTGCCCAGATGCAGGATAGCGGAACCGGCATTTACATAATACAGGCGGTTGACCGAATAGGTCAGGTCTATGCCCCAGGTGTGCTGGATGGTCTTGCGCCCGTAGGAGTACAGGTTGATATAGTGATCCATAATTCCTCCAAAATGTCAATCTGGGTGAAATAATGAGCAATAGCATGCCTTGCGGGCGGGCAGGTGCTTTTGCTATAATTGTAGCATGGGCCGGACAAAAAGTCAACACCGGATGCCTAAGATAAAAATGGAGAAAAAACAGGAGGACCGATCATGAAAAGACGTTTCCTTGCATTAGCCCTGACACTGTGCGTGTTGGTGCCATGCGTCCCGGTACTGTCCCTTTCTACCCACGCGGGGGGGAGCACCTGGCAGACCTCATACGTGGCAGATCGCTCTGTCACCGTAACGGAGGACCCCTTGACCTATTTGGCGTGGGCCAAAGCAAACAGCGGCATCGCAGAAGATACCGCGGACTATGACACCACCTTGAACACCTGGATGAACCAGGATACGAACAAGCAGGCCTATAAGACCTACTACTTCACCAAAGGGCAGGTGGTCTGGTCCGGCGATTGGAAGACCGGCGGCATCGATCGCACGACAGGCACCTTTGATGCAACGGCCTATCACACGCAGTTCGTCTCCGCCAACTGGAGCCAGTTCGGCGGCTCCACCTGGTATTCTACCCGCACAGCGGCGGAGTTCTTCCTTGACAAATTGTTGAAAGGGGAGACGACCCAGTTGTGGGGCTTTGCCAATGTGCCATTCCACCCGAATGTGACAAGCTCTCATCAGGCGCGCTTCTCAAGCGAGTATACTTCCTATTTTTCCTATACGTATACCGTGCCGGCCGACCGGGCCGGGACCCTGGCGCTGTCCGTCCTGTCACAGAAGACGACCGTGACCGCCACCACGCGCATGTGCATCATGCAGAACGGCACGATCATCTGGCCGACCGGGGATGGCGTCAAACTGTCGGACTCCAACACCTAGTGCCATGTGTACAGCGCCGCGCACATCAATGCAGAACTGGCGTCTTTGACGGTGTCGGCCGCGGCCGGTGACCAGATCCATTTTGTGGTAACGGACCAGAGCGGCAATTCTGTCTATCTGGACCCCTGCATCACAGAAACGCAGGGCCCCGTCTGGCATGCTGTCACAGCGGCCTATGCCGGTGCCATCACGGCGGCAAAAGACTATACGGACATCGCAGACATCCTCTCGGATTATGAGACCTTCTGCACGGCCGCACTGGACCCGAACGCCGCTACCACCCAGCAGGCCTACCGGGATTACGTGCTCGATGGTTCCATCACCTGGACGGGCACCTGGTCCGCCGGGGAGATGGTGCTGCAAAAGGACGGCAACTATGGCTATGAGCCGTTTGCCTACCGGCTCTACCATGCGTACAGTAACTGGAATACGCTGGAAACGAGCAGCCGCCGCTTTGTCACGCGGACGGCCATGGAAAAATTCCTGAGCAAGTACTTTTCTGATAAAGGCAATGGGACGAACAACCTGTGGGGCGGTGTTGGCGCCGTGATCTACGGGTATGAATGCTGGCCAGATAAGGACAGCTCGGAAAAAGGCATCGTGGGCAGTTTGAACGCGACTGCCGATGCCGGTGTGCAGGCCAAGGTGTATACCGTGCCGGATGGCGTGACCCAGATCCGGCCGGGCGCATGGGTCTATCGAATCATCGGCCAGGACAAAGGAACATCAGCTACCAACACCCGCCTAGCGATCATGAAGAACGGCACCGTCATCTGGCCGGCGGGCGCCACGAGCGATGCTTCTACCTGGGCTACACAGACGAGCCAGAAATGGGCCGGCGTGAACCCCACGACGGACGAAATGAATACCGGCTGGGCGGATGTGACGATCGACGTGCAAAAGGGTGACCAGATCGCCTTCTGCATCCGGGAAGCCAAACCGGATGTGATCTATGATTACCGTTTTAAGGTCACCGATCTGACGACGGACAAGGTCGATCAGTTCCGCAATCCTTCTTATACGGAGCCGGCGGCACCTGTCGCCTACAACGCCTTCTGCGCCGCGGGCGCCGCCTGCCGCGGGGTCGGCTCAACGTATGAAAAAGGCGGGTATGCCAAAGAGGCCTATATCGCCGCCTATCTGACCGCCGCATCCCTTGCGCAGTCCGGTGACTGGCGCCTGGGGCAGTTGACCGCGGATGGCACCTTTGCCCCCCTCTCCCAGCAGATCACCATCGAGGGGAAGAAGGCCGCAGAGGGATATGCCACCGCCCCCTATACGCTTGCCACGACCGATGACGGTATGCGCGCATTGCTGGCCACCTATCTGGCGGGCAATACCGCCACTGCGGCGGCCCTGTCGCAGGATGCCCTCTGGCAGGCAGGCACGGATGGGAAGTATGCCCCCGTGGCAACGGCCGCCGGTGCCGTGACCGCCTATCGCTACACCATGCCGCAGGCCGGGCGCGTGCGCCTCTCTCTGCTGGCGGCGACCGGGGAGGATGTCTA
>CAYXDB010000031.1:9493-14638 GCA_964463735.1 uncultured Ruminococcus sp.
TCTATCCGGCGGCGGCCACTGCCGATACGGCGACCTGGCATCCTTTGACGGATACCGCGGCCCTGAACACCGCCCTGGCGGGCCTGACGCCCTATCTGGCGGCCGGGGATACGATCGATATCTGCCTTGCCCGCCGGGATGCTACAGCGGGCAGCAGTGCATCGATCGTTCCGCAGGTGGAGATCTTCAGCCCGCTGACCGACCTGTTTGAATTGCAGGCGTCGGTGACGCTGGGGGCCCAGTTCGGTGTGAATTTCTATGCTACTTACGCAAGCAAGATCGCGGCCGATGCCGCCACCGTGTCCCTTACCGATACGGCGGGCAAGGCGCTGATCCCCACCACCTCTGATACGAACAACGCAGACGGGACCTTGACGCGCCGCTACAAGCTGACGGGCGTCGCCGCCAAGGAATTGACCGATACGATCCAGTATTCCTTCTCTTGCACGGAGGAAGGAAAGACAAAAACGCAGTCCGGCACGACGTCTGTGGCCACCCTGCTCTCCGCGTATCTGAAGAAAGCGGAGGAGCTGGTGGATACGACCGCCCGACCTCCGCCCTGGCACTGGTGACTTTGAATTATGGCGCCGCCGCACAGCCCTATTTTGGGGCAACAGGGGCATTGGCCAATGCGGATATTCCGGCAAGCCAGAAGGCCCCGACCGTGAAGGTGACAGAGCGGGAGCTCTCTGACCTTACCGGCACGCGCACGGAGGGGGCCGCCTTCTCCTTCACGGCCGCCACGCTCCTGCTGGGCGATACCGTGCAGATCCGCCTGTACCTGGACGCCACCGATGCCGCCGCCGCCACGGGTGCCACTCTGTATGTTACGATGGATGGCAAGACCTTTAAGACCGGCGCCTTGACGTGCGTGGAAGCCGGCGAGAAGAAATATACCGCGACCGTAGATATCCCCATGCGCTATTATGATACGGACATGACTTTTTCTGTGAAGTCATCGGTGGGCGCTCTCATCAGCGATACCGTCCGTTACAGCGTGGGGTGCTATGCCAAGCGCATGTATGCGAAAGGGAATGATAACGTGAAAAATGTATTGGACGCGGTCCTTGCGCTGGGAGATGCGTCTGCGACCTATTATGAGAAGGTCTCCAATGCCGTTTCCACCACGGTGGCCGTCCCGGCCGCCCCCGGTGAGACGATCGACCTCGGGCGCTATTCTGTATCGCTGGGCGACCAGATCGTCTCAGGCATGGACGTTACCTGGGGCGTGGCAGATACCGCACTGGCTAACGCCATGACCTATGACCGCTATGTGCTGGCACCGTCGACCCCCGGGGTATACAAGATGCTCGTCTCCTATCAGGGCAATGCCTACATCATTTGCCTGGCCGTCGCCACAGAAGGGACAGCCTACACCTGCCCGGTGGCCGAGAAGATAGCCGCCTCGGTCATTGACCTCTCCGCGTATGGGGATAAGGCCGCCGCGGCCAAGGCAGATGTGCCTGCCTATTGGACCTGGACGTTGCAGATGGCCGCCTACCTGGCAGACTGCAATGCCGCAGGCGTCACGGATAAGAGCAAGTTAGATACCTTCCTCTTCCTGACCGATACGCATTGGGAGCAGAATAATAAAAACAGCTTCAAACTGGCCAACTGGTTGGCCGCAGAACTGGAGATCGACTGCCTGCACTTCGGCGGCGATATCCTGAACGGGAATGCCGATCTCACCGAGGCCAAAAAGGCCTATGCCTCCTGGCTGGAGGCCGCCCAGACCTTCAGCGGTCAGTGGTATGCCGTGCGCGGCAACCATGACCAGAATGCTTCCTGGCGCCCCAACAGCCTGGACGATGTGATCACGGATAAAGAGCTGTAAGACCTGATCTATCAGTACTCTGACGGCGCGAATGACGATGGGAACCTCTACTACTACGTGGACGATGCCACTGCCAAGATCCGCTACTATTTCCTGGCGGACTACTCCAATGGCCCGACCAAAGATAATGTAGATACAGACACGAAAGAAGGCGTCAATGCTGTCGCATACGCGGATCAGCTTGCATGGTTGCAGAAGACCGCCGCTGACCTGGAAGAGGGCTGGGGCATCATCGTGACCGAGCACCGCATGTTCGCCAGCGGGCCAAACACCAACCCGACTACTTCTGAGTTCTATGATGCGCTGATCCCGGTGCTGAATGAGATCGATGCAAAGAATGAGATCATTGCCGTGTTCTCCGGCCACACGCATTGGGATGCGGCCGTGCAGACCACGGGCGGTTACTATGTGATCGCCACGACCAATGATGGCGGCGCGGCGGATCCGTACCTGCCGGCGCTGGAGGCGGGGACGAACCACGAACAGCGCATGGACATCGTGCAGATCGACCGCGAGAACCATAAGATCTATCTGACGCGTGTGGGTAGCGGTGAGTGCCGCACCTTCACCTGGTAAAAACCAGCCCGTGGGGCAAGCGCCCCACGGGCTGGCGGCGGGGGCGTGTGTTGTGAAACGGCCGCGCCCTGCCATAAAATGAACGATAACAGGGAGGAAAACAGCATGCATGATTATGAGGCACCGGTGTGCCATCTGCTCCTGCTGGCAGAGGATGCCGTCATGACGTCGGATGAATTGCCAAAGGATGATATCTCCGCGCTTGTCTGATACAGCGCGGGCATGACAAAAAACAGACCGGGCAGCACCATGGGTGCTGCCCGGTCTGTTTGCCACAAAGGGGTTCAACGGATCTCTACGGTGATGCGTTTGCCTTCTTTTGTGGCGGCGGCCTTCATCAGCGAGCGGATTGCCTTGGCGATCTTGCCGTGGCGGCCGATTACCATCCCCATATCCTCGGGGGCGACGGAGAGCGTCAATTCGATATCATCGCCCTCGATCTCTTCGGTAACGGTCACGCTGTCCGGTGAATCGACGATGGCGCGCGCGATGTCGGCAAGAATCAGTTTATAATCCATGATATACCGACCGGGGGAGGACCCCGCCTTTCTGACGACGCGCGTCGTAAGTTAGATGTTCTCGCTCTTCTTCAGCAGTGCCTTAACGGTCTCAGTCGGCTGTGCGCCGTTCTTGATCCAGGCATTGGCCTTCTCCATATCGATCTTGATCTCGGCCGGGCTGGTCAGCGGGTTGTAGTAGCCGATCTCATCGATAAAGCGGCCGTTGCGGGGGTAGCGGCTGTCTGCTACCACTACGCGGTAGAAGGGAGCCTTCTTTGCACCAATTCTCTTCAATCTGATCTTAACCATGTTTCTGTCCTCCAATAAAAATTATCATTTTTTATAAAAATCCGGGTTAAAACGGAATTTTCATCTTACCACGGCCGAACGGGTTGCGCCCGGTCTTTTCCGCCTGGGAAAACTGTTTCATCATCTTTTTGGTCTGTTCAAACTGCCGCAGGAGGCGATTGACCTCCTCGACCGAGGTGCCGGACCCCTGCGCGATGCGGCGGCGGCGTGAGCCGTTCAATATCTCGGGCTCCATGCGCTCCTTTTGCGTCATGGAGAAGATGATCGCCTCTGTGCGTGCCATCTGCTTTTCATCGATATGGAAGTCTTTCAGGGCCCCCTGGTTCATGCCGGGCACCATGGAGAGCAATTGATCCAGGTTGCCCATCTTGCGCAACTGTTTGAATTGGTCAAGGAAATCGTCCAGCGTAAAGGTGGACTCCCGCAGTTTCTTTTCCAGCGCGGCCGCCTGCTTTTCATCATAGGCCGCCTCCGCCTTCTCGATCAGGGAGAGCACATCGCCCATGCCCAGAATACGGGAGGCCAAACGGTCGGGGTGGAAGGGCTCGATCGCGTCCAGCTTTTCGCCCGTGCCGATCAGCTTGATCGGCTTGCCGGTGATATAGCGGACGGAAAGGGCCGCGCCGCCGCGCGTATCGCCATCCATCTTGGTCAGCACCACGCCGGTGATGTCCAGCAATTCATGGAAGGATTGGGCCACATTGACCGCATCCTGCCCCAGCATGGCATCGACTGTCAAAAGGATCTCGGTGGGGTGGACCGTTTCTTTGATGCGGCACAGCTCCTGCATCAGCGCTTCATCGATGTGCAGGCGCCCCGCCGTATCCAGGATAACGAGGTCATAGCCGTTCTTGCGGGCGTGCTCCACGCCGCCGCGTGCGATCTCGACCGGGTCGACCCGGTTGCCCAGGGTAAAGACCGGGATATCTAACGACTGGCCCACGACCTCCAACTGTTGGATGGCCGCCGGGCGGTAGATATCACATGCGACCAGCAGGGGGCGCTTGCCCTTCTTTTTCATCATACCGGCGATCTTGCCGGCGTGCGTGGTCTTGCCCGCACCCTGCAGACCGACCATCATATAGACCGTCGGCGGGGCGGGGGCGATCTCCAGCTTGGGGCTGTCACTGCCCATCAGGCGGATCAGCTCCTCGTGCACGATCTTCACGATCTGTTGTGCCGGTAGCAGGCTCTCCAATACTTCGGCGCCCACGGCACGCTCTGTGACGTTTTTGACGAATTCACGCACGACTTTGTAGTTGACGTCCGCTTCCAGCAGGGCCAGTTTGATCTCCCGCATGCCCTCGCGGACATCGGATTCGGTCAGTTTGCCCTTGTTGCGGAATTTTTTAAAGGCGTTCGTCAACTTGTCGGCCAGGCTTTGAAACATTCGTTGGCCTCCTTTACGGTTCAGGTTCTTCCAGGATCACCGCGGCACAGCGCAGGGCCTCCTCGGCCAGGTGGCGGCAGGCTGGCTCCGCGCTCTGCAGGCAGGGGCGCGCCCCCGCCTGCAATGCCTGCGCCAGATCGCGCAGGCGGCGGTGCTGGGCAGCCAACCCCAGTTTTTCTTCTAAAAAGCGTAATTCTTCCTCCCCCTTCTTGATCGCCTGCCGCACCCCCTGGCGGGAGATGCCTTCTGCCTCCGCGATCTCGGAAAGGGAAAGATCGTCCTGGTAATACTGCATCAGCAGGGAACGGGTGTGCGGCGCGAGAACGTCCCCGTAGAAATCCAAGAGCAGATCGACGGAAAGATCCTTTGCAAACATGCCCCCTCCTGTGTGTAAACCAAAATGCTTTACAAGTATACCACAAGGAACGGCGCCTGTCAAGGGTTTTTGTAAGAAAAATTGCCGTGCGCGAAAAAAATCGCGGAAAAAGTGGGGAATTTTTGAAAAACCCCTTGCTATTTTGAAAAGAATATGCTAT
>CAYXDB010000032.1:0-14410 GCA_964463735.1 uncultured Ruminococcus sp.
GGGTATGCTTGCGGCAGAAGCGGCAGTACTTGTTCATTTCAAGTCTGTCGGGGTCGTTCTTCTTGTTTTTCTTCGTGTCGTAGTTTCTCTGCTTGCATTCACTGCATGCCAGGGTAATCTTGACTCTCATATCGGCACCTCCTGATAAGATTTGGGAAAGATCCCATTTGTGCAATCTGTGTCGCAGATCGCTGTACCTCCCTCATGTCGGGAGATCGCGTGCTAAGCCCGTCCCATAGGCAAGCACAACAAAAAAGCCCCAACAGAGGTAGATACAGTATACCACATATCTTTCCGTCTGTCAAGGGCTTTTTTTACATTTATATAAGTTTTTGGTCTGTTTGGTCCGCTTTTTGCTCGGTCGCCCGCCGGGGGGCGCGGGTCACACCTCTTCTTCTTCGGCAAACAGGTCGGTCTGCGTGCCGCCGCATGTGGGAGCGGCAGTCGGGCAGGGGATACCCAGATGGCGATAGGCCAGGGGGGTGGCACACCGCCCGCGCGGGGTGCGGCTCAGGAATCCGATCTGGAGCAGATACGGCTCGTACACGTCCTCGATCGTGACCGCCTCTTCTCCGATCGTGGCCGCCAGCGTTTCCAGCCCCACCGGCCCCCCGTTGTAATAGCGGATGATCGCCTCCAGCATGCGGCGGTCTGTGTTGTCCAGCCCAAGGGGGTCGATCTCCAGTTGCTGTAGCCCCATACGGGCGATCTCACCCGTGATGCGGCCATCTCCCTTGATGGCGGCAAAATCACGGATGCGCTTGAGCAGGCGGTTGGCGATACGCGGCGTCCCGCGGGAGCGCGTGGCGATCTCGGTGGCGCCGTCCGGCGTGATCTCCAGATCTAGGATGTTGGCCGAACGGGTGATGATCACGGCCAGTTCCTCCGGTGTGTAAAGTTCCAGCTTGAGTATCACGCCAAAGCGGTCGCGCAAAGGGGTGGAAAGCTGCCCGGCGCGGGTCGTGGCACCGATCAGGGTGAAGCGGGGAATGGGCAGGCGGATACTGCGTGCGCTGGGACCCTTGCCGATGATGATGTCGATGGCATAGTCCTCCATGGCGGGGTAGAGGATCTCTTCCACCTGCCGCGGCAGGCGATGGATCTCATCGATAAAGAGCACGTCTCCCGGTGCCAGATTGGTCAGGATGGCGGCCAGATCCCCCTGCTTTTCGATCGCCGGACCGGAGGTCGTGCGGAGGCTGACCCCCATCTCATTGGCGATAATGGCGGAAAGGGTGGTCTTGCCCAGGCCCGGGGGGCCGTAGAGGAGCACATGATCCAGCGATTCGCCGCGCAGGCGTGCTGCCTCGATATATACCCGCAGATTTTCCTTTGCTTTGGCTTGCCCGATGTATTCTTCCAGCGTGCGCGGCCGTAGAGAAGGCTCTCCGCTACTACCGTCCGTGGGGATCTCTTCGGTCGAAACGATCCGGTTCTCAAAGTCAAATTCTTCTAATTCGTTTGGCATATGCTATCCTCACTTTGCCAGATATTTCAGGGCCGCCATGATGATCTGTTCTACTGTCAGGGCGGCGGTATCCAGATGGCGTAACGCCTCACTCACTTCCGCCCGGGAGTAGCCCAGCACGGTCAGGGCGTCTGTGGCCTCGCCCAGTTTCCCGGCCGGGGCGGCGGCGGTGCGCAGGGCATCGGCCAGATCGTGGTCGCTATCGGGGAGCGCCTCTGCGCCGACCGCCAGCGCCTTCATCTTGTCCTTCAATTCCAGTACGATGCGGGCGGCCGTCTTGGCCCCCACCCCGTTGGCGCGGGAGATGATCTTCTGGTCGCCGGTGCACACGGCCGCGGCCAGTTTCTGCGGGGTCAGGATGGAGAGGATGGCCATGGCCGCCTTGGGCCCCACCCCAGAGACGGAGATCAGCATCTTGAAGGCGTCCAGTTCCTCTTCTGTGTAGAAGCCGAACAGTTCCACCCCGTCCTCCCGTACCTGGAAATGGGTCAGCAGTTTGGTCTTTCCCTTCGCATCCTGCGGGACGCCCAGGGCGTCGGCCGTGTTCTGGCTGACCGTCAGCCGATAGCCGACCCCCTGGCAGTCGATCACGACAGCGCCTTCTTCCCGGTGGATATATTCACCGCATATATAGTAAAACATCCCTTATCCTTCCTTTCCTGTTCGATCGGAGGCAGTGCGCATGCGTACCGCCTTTTCCAGTTTCACGCGTTCCAGCACCATGTCTCTGCCGCAGGTAGCACAGCGTATGCGCACGTCGCTCCCCACACGGAGGACCTGGAAAGTGCGCCCCCCGCAGGGGTGCGGCTTCTTCAGCGTCAGCGTGTCTCCCGGCACCAGGGGTAAGATCCCGTTCATGGTTCCTCCTCCTCGGGCGTGTCCGGCGCACCATCCCCGCCTTTCTCGGCATCGGGGGGATTTTCCAGTGCGGCAGAAGTGGGCGCCCCTCCCTCCGGGGAAGGGGGATCCTCCGGCCATTCTGGCAAAAGGGGCATGCCGGGCTTATCGCTCATCACCAAAGCGAGGATGCGCCCGCATCGCGTCCCGGCCAGGCGCGGCAGTTTTCCGTGTTGCCACAGCCATTCCAGCAGGACGGCCAGGAGAAAGAGGGCGAGCGCGATGCCTGTGATGGTGCGCCCCCACAGCCAGGCTTGCGGGCGATATTCCAGTGATACGGTGTGGCTCCCTGGCGCGATGGTAAAGGCCAGCAGGGCTTCCGCCGTTTCATAGGGGACGACTGCCTCTCCATCCACCGTCACGCGCCATCCTGCATCGTAGGGGATGGTGGTCTGCACGACCGTCCGGTCAGACGTGGCCGTGATCTCACCGTAAAAACTGTCCTCGGTAAATTGGGAGAGCGTGATCCCGCCATGGGACAGATACTGCATCGCCGTGGCGATCGCATCCGTGTCCTCTACGTAGAAGATCGGCAGGTCCGGCAGGTAGTACAAAAAGAGCGTTTCCTGCATCACCAGTGTGACAGATACCGTATCCCCCGCCTGGTAGGTCCCCAGCTTCCGCAGGTATTGGGTGTCTTCGTCCAGCACATCATCGATATAGTTGCCGTCCATATACAGCGCCATCTTGTTGCCATAGTCTGTCGGCAGATAAAAATACAGTGCGCCGTCCTGTGTGACGGTGGTGGTAAAGGTGATCTTCGTGTCCGGCGCCGCCAGATCGTCCGGCGCTGTGCCGTTTTCGATCGCCTCCTGATTTTCTTTGTATACATCGGAGAGCAGGAGACGGTAGGTAACGCCGTCCAGCACATCGCTCTCGAGGGTCGCATGCTCGATCGCGGTGGTCTCCTGCTGTGGGATATAGAGCAGCAGATCCTTGCCGCAGAGCGCACTGGCCAACCCGTTCAGGCGGTCGCAGGGGGTCTTGCCCGTTGCTATGTCATAGTCCTTTATCGCATCCGCGGCGGTGAAGGCCAGGGGGAGGGCGTAAGGATTTTTGTATACGCGGTATCGGTCCTCTGTCAGGACAGTCTCGTAAAAGGAGTAGGGGGAGGGGAAGGCGTCGGTAAACAGATAGCGGATGCCCAGCAGGGAATCGGTCAGCAGGGTGCTCCCCTGATAGGTAGACCAGTGTGAGGTGGCCAACAGACCTAACCGATTCAGAAAGAGCAGGGTCTTTTGATTCAGGGTCGAGGTAGAGTTCGTCAGGCCGCGATAGCCGATCTCCATGACGTCGTTCGTCACGCGGTGTGTATAGGTCTCCGTCCGGTAAAATCCGGGGTCATATTCCTCCAGCCGCGCGATCAGGGAAGAAACGCTCTGGTAATGCGCATGGTATTCTTCCCGCGTCGTATAGCCGCATTCTTCCTCCAGCCGCTCCAGCATGACATAGCCGTTGCATAGCGTCTCAGCGGTTACGGCTACCAGCATGAGGGAGGCGACCAGTTCGCGCCGCCGCTCCCCCCCGTGCCGGAGAAGGTAGAGGAGCAGGGCAAAGAACAGGATCAGCGCGGCGGAGATGAGCGCCTCCGTCCAGCCAAAGAAAGACAACTGCAGGGAGGCCGCCACAGAAAGGCAGGCCAGCAGGACAAAGACGGTCCCCCCCAGCGCCCGGTCACTGCTGTGCCCCAGCCGCGCCAGACCGCGGGAGGCCAGCACCAGTAGTAGAAAGCATAGGAAGAAGACATAGCGATAGTTCAACCAGTTGGGGTCCTGCCCTCCGTGCCAGAGCATGTCCAGGGTGCTGATGGACATGGAAAGATACAGCACCGCAAGGAAAACACCACTGCTGATCCGCTCACTGCGCGCGATGGCGCGATTGCAGAAATACAGGGGGACGAGCAGGAGGGTGACGATGCCGCAATAGGCAAAGGGGAGCCCTTCCGGCTGTACGGTGTCATATACGCCCGGTAGCAGTTTGCTAAAGAAAGAGAAGGGGTCAAATTTGATGTAGGGGGTGTAATTGGGATCAGAAAAATCGTTTTTACCTAAGGAGAGGGAATAGGCGGCGGTCAGAAGGATGATCGCGGCGATCGCGATGGCAACGAGCGACCAGAAGGCCATCCGCAGCAGGGCGCGGGCGTAATGCTGTGGTTCGTGCTCCGGGTCGTTGTAGTCATGATGGCGGTAGGCATAGAAGAAGTAGAAGAAGTAGAGCGCCACATAGATGCAGGTCATATAGCCGATGTAGAAATTGGCCAGCAGGGCAAGGGAAAGGAAGCATACATAGCCCTTGAAGCGCCGCTCACGTATCAGGTCCTCCACCCCCCGCGTCACGAGCGGGAGCAGGATCAGATTATCGATCCACATGGAGTTGTGCTGCATGACCACAGCAAAAGATCCTAAGGCATAGAGTATAGAGAACATGACTGTGGCCGTGGGGGTGGAATACCCGCGCCGGTCCAGATATAGGCCAAAGGTCAGGCCGCACAGCCCCGCCTTCAGGATAAAAATGAACAATAGCGCCTCCGTGATGGCGTCAGAGGGGAAAAGCGCCACCAGATAGGAGAGAGGGCTGGCCAGGTAATAGGCGTAGATGCCCATCATCTCTCCGCCCAGCGAACGGGCAAAAGAATAGAGCATAGAGCCGTCACCGTAGATAAAAGCGCGTAGCGCTTCATAAAAACCAACATATTGCCCGTTCAGATCCAGCACCAGTACCGAGTTCTCACCAAACGGATATACCTGGCGCAGGAAATAGATCAGGAGCATCAGGGAAAAGGGAAGCAGGAACGTCCAGATCAGATAGGAGCGGTCCTTCTTCTGCGCCGTGCCGCCGGTGGGGGCGACCTGCGCGATCGTGCAATTTTCGTTCATGGATTGCCTGCCTTATTACTAGAGTAGGGATCTTTGCGTTCTCTGTATAGTTTAGCACACCTTGCCGCAAAAGTAAAGGGGCAGGGCGTGCTTTTTGGCAATAAAAAACCGTGCGGGTCTTCTTTGCACGGTATGCGCCTGCCCGCGCACGCTGCGGACGCGGTGGATACAACAAAAGTGGCGTGGCACTGCAACCGGAGTGTCACGCCAAAGTCTCATACTTTTGTCTTAGAGGGTGGTGAGCAGGGCAGAGAGCGGGCCGGAGATGGCACAGGCCCCCATGCCCGCCGGCAGGAACCAACTCTGCCCCTTGCGGAGCGGATAGGTCTGCCCGGCGTGGCACAGCGTGCCTTCCCCTTCGGTGATGAGCAGGGAGGCAAAGGTGTGCTCTGGGGAGAACGTGCAGTTGCCCTGCGGGCGCAGGAGCCGCGTGGAAAAATAGCGGCAATGCGCCAATACATCATCGCCATCCTGCGCGGTGCGCGCTTCAAAACGGATCGCATCGATCTCCGCATCAGAGAAGGGACGCACGACGTCCAGCGCCTTCTCGGTATGGAGCGGGCGGCACTTCCCATCGGCGCCGCGCCGCCCGTAGTCATAGACGCGGTAGGTGAGGTCGGAATTCTGCTGGATCTCTGCCAGCGTGATCCCCCCGCCGATCGCATGCACCAGGCCCGAGGGGATGAAGCAGACATCCCCTGCCTGCACAGGGCGGTAGTATAACGGCCCTTCCATGTCCCCCGCGTGAACGGATGCGGCATAGGTGGCACGGTCGATCCCCGGGCGCAGCCCGTACACGATGCTGGCCCCCGGTGCGGCTGATAGGATGTACCACATCTCCGTTTTCCCTGCATCGTGCTCTACGCGGCTGGCATAGGCATCGTCCGGATGCACCTGGACAGAGAGCGGCTCTTTGGCATCGATCAGTTTGACCAGGAGAGGGAAGTGCGCGCCATCGTAGTTCGGCGCTACACAATCCTGCCCCCATGCTGCGATCACCGCATCCAGGGGCATGCCGGTAAAGGGGCCGTTCAAGACGCGGCTCATCTCATCCTGCCGCACCGTCAATTCCCAGGTCTCGCCCAGCGCGTCGGTATCGGCTTCTTTGCCGTACTGTTCTTTCAGGCAACTGCCGCCCCACAGGCGCTCTTTGGCTACGTAGGAGAGCAAAAGCGGATATTTCTGCATAGCACTCACTCCCGGTCGGCCGTGGCGATCACGTCTGCTTCTCCCAGCAGGGAGGGGTAGACCACATCGCCGATGTGGACGGGCGCCTGTACGGTCAGGCCGTTCAGCAGGTGCATGGCCTCTTGCATCTTTTCTTTCGAGATAGGCGTCGCCGTCTTGACCGGCAGCATGACGCCCGTGCTCCCTGCCAGGCGCACCGTGGTCGTCAATGTTCTGGTCGGGTGCGTCAACTCCGCTTCTGCATAGGCTTTCCCGCGCGGGCAGGTGTTGCCCGTGATGGAGAGCACCTTGCCATCGTCATCCAGCGTGGCATGCAGGGAACAGCCCATCGGACATATGATACAGGTCATCTCTTTCTCAGTCATGGTTGCAGTCCTCCTCAACGGTAATGAGCAACTCGCCCGGGCACTGGGGGAGCATGGCGGGTTGCAGCGTGACATATTCCATCTCGCCGGGCAGGAGCTTTCTCTTCTTCTGCCGCAGAATACCCTTCCCATCGGCGCGCACCACCAGCGTGGCACCGGAGAAGACGCGCCCCACGCGGAAGTACAGGCGGGTCGGCTCTGTCAGCGGCCAGCCGAGCCGCTGGGGGACGGTGTAGCGCACGCCACCCTGTGCCGTTACCGGTATGTAATTTGTGGTCGTTTCCGCTTTACTAGACACATATTCCGCGGCAGACTTGCCGGCCAGCGCGGCTTCCTCGGATACATAATCCACCAGGTCGTGTACATGCAGTACGTTGCCGCAGGCAAAGATGCCCGGCACGGCCGTCTCGCGTTTTTCGTTGACGGTGGCACCACCGGTCACGCGATCCAGAGGGATGCCGGCGCCCTTGGTCAGTTCATTTTCCGGCAGTAGCCCGCAGGAGAGCAACAGCGTGTCACAGGGGATGAATTCGCTTTCTTCTTCGATGACCCGCAGATCCTTGTCCACGGCAGAGATCGTCACGCCGGTCAGGCGCGTCGTGCCATGGATGCGGGATACCGTGTGGCTGAGTTTCAGCGGGATATGGAAATCCTGGAGGCACTGCACGATGTTGCGGTTCAGGCCACCGGAATAGGGCATCAATTCACATACTGCTTTTACATTCGCCCCCTCCAGCGTCATGCGCCGTGCCATGATCAGGCCAATGTCGCCGGAACCGAGGATGACCACGTTGCGTCCCGGCATCTGCCCCAGGATGTTGACAAAGCGCTGTGCCGTCCCTGCTGTGTAGATACCGGCTGGGCGTGCACCGGGGATGTTCAACTGGCCGCGGCTGCGCTCCCGGCAACCCATGGCCAGCACGATGGCTTTTGCCTGGATCTGTACCAGACCGTCGGTG
Source organism: uncultured Ruminococcus sp. (assembly GCA_964463735.1). Lineage (GTDB taxonomy): Bacteria > Bacillota > Clostridia > Oscillospirales > CAG-272 > UBA1740. The sequence continues at coordinate 7,754 of CAYXDB010000032.1, forward strand.
CTGTTGGTGGCGGTGATGCAATGGTCCTGCGTGATGGAGAGCACCATGGTGTTGAGCATGGCGGGGATCCCGCGCTTCTTGACTTCCGCACTGTAGCGTGCCGCATATTCCGGCCCGGTCAGTTCCTCTCCGAAATGGTGGAGGCCAAATCCGTTGTGGATGCACTGTTGCAGGATGCCTCCTAGGGCGCTGTCGCGCTCCAATATCAATATGTTGTGTACACCGGCATCATAGGCGCTGACCGCCGCTGCCATACCGGCGGGGCCCCCGCCGATGATCACGATGTCCGCCTGCCGGTGCATGATCGTTCCTGCCATTTACGCGTCCTCCTTTGTCTTGCCTGTCAGAAGTATTGAGTCGGCACCGGATTTTGTAACGTCAGCCATGGCGATGCCGTATTCTTTTGCCAGCAGTTCTGTTACATAGGTCGCACAGAACCCGCCCTGGCAACGGCCCATCCCGGCACGCACCCGGCGCTTGACGGCATCGAGGGAACGGGCAGGCGGATTGCTGTGGATTGCCTGCAGGATCTCACCCTCCGTCACCCCTTCGCAACGGCAGATGATGTGCCCATAGGCCGGCTCGCGCTGGATCCATGCCGCTTTTTCTTCCTCTGAGAGGTGGGCAAACTGCCGCGCCCCCTGCCGCTCTCCGCAGAAGGTGGGGTCCTCTTGCAGGTCCAGCCCTGCCTGTTGTAACAGTGCCACCAGTTCTTCTGCGATCGCCGGGGCGGAGGACAGCCCGGGGGAGTCGATCCCTGCCGCATGGATAAAGCGGGGGGATACGGTGCTGGGGCAGAGGACGAAATCATCTTCTCCCACCAACGTGGCACGCAGGCCGGTAAAGGAGGTGATGACCTGCCGATAGGGGATGTTCTCCATCGTCTTGCGCGCGGTGGCGCGGATCGCGTCCAACCCCTCTAAAGTCGTGTCCGTGCAGTGCTTGTCCTGGATGGCAACGGATGTCGGCCCCAGCAGGATGTTCCCGTCTGCCGTGGGGCTGACGAGGACGCCCTTGCCCGCCTTGGTCGGCACCTGGAACAGGGTGTGCTGGCACAGCCCGCCCTCAGAACGGTCCAGCAACATGTATTCTCCCTTTTTGGGGATCACCGTGAAGCGGTCGTCCCCCACCATGGCGGCGATCGTATCGGCGTGTACACCGGCACAGTTCAGGACGTACCGGGCCGTCACGCTCCGCTCTCCTGCCTGCAGGCAGAAGCCGTCCTGCTGTACGGTGATGTGATCGACTGGGAAATTGCACAGCAGGGAAACGCCGTTGTCCATGGCATTGCCCGTTGCCGCGATGGTCAGCCCGTAGGGACATACGATCCCCGAGGAGACACAGCGCAGGGCCCCCACGACCTGCGGGGCAATGTGCGGCTCCAGGGCCAGCACTTCATCGTGCCCCAACAGGGACAGGCCGGGCACACCGTTCTGCAGGCCGCGGTCATACAGGGCCCGCACCGTCTGCATCTCTTCTTCCGAGAATGCCAGGACCAGGGACCCGTTCTTGCGGTAACTGACGCCCAGTTCTTTGCACAGCGCCTCCATCATAGCGGTGCCGCGCACATTCAGGCGTGCCTTGTTCGTGCCGGGCAGAGGGTCAAAGCCCCCGTGCACGATACCGCTGTTCGCGCGGGAGGCGCCGCCCGCCACGTCATCCGTGGCTTCCAGCAGCACGACCTGGCACTGATAGCGGGAGAGCGCCCGGGCAGCCAGTGCGCCGACCACGCCGGCGCCGATGATGGCAACATCATACGTCATAGTACTATACTCCTATCCTTTGTTTATTTCTCCCCCATTATAGCACGGGTCATACGAAAAGTCAAGGAACGCCGCCCCTATAACAGGGAATTTGCAAAAAAAATTGACTTGTGCGAAAATATATGCTATAATACTCTGTACGGTCTTGCGCAAAGACTAATACGAAAGGGAAAGAAGGGGCGCATATGAGGATCCTGGGGATAGACCCGGGCCTGGCTATCGTAGGCTGGGGCGTGGTGGAACGTGTCAATGGCATGGTGTTCCGCCCGGTGGCCTACGGCTCTATCAACACGCCGGCACATACCGAGATAGGTTCCCGTCTTTCTTTGATCTATAAGCATATGGACCATCTGCTGGAAAAATACCATCCGGATGAGATGGCCATGGAGGAACTGTATTTTACCAATAACCGCACCACCGGTATCGCCGTGGCAGAGGCGCGGGGGGTGCTGTTGCTGTCCGCAGAACAGCACGGGGTGCCGGTGTATTCCTACACGCCCATGCAGGTCAAGCAGGCGGTGGTCGGCTATGGCCTGGCGGAGAAGAAACAGGTGATCCAGATGGTGACCAGCCTCCTGCGCCTGCCACAACCACCAAAGCCGGATGATACCGCCGATGCGATCGCGATCGCGCTGTGCCATGGGCAGAGCGCCGGGTCACTGTTGCGCGGCCATACACGATGATTAAGAAAGGGGAGATCACCTATGTGGATAAGTGATGCCTGGAAAGAATATGCCCTGCTGGACGCCACAGACGGGGAACGGCTGGAGCGCTGGGGAAAGTATACGCTGATCCGACCGGATCCGCAGGTGATCTGGCATGCCGAAAAACGCTCTCCGCTCTGGCAGAAGGCTGACGCCAGTTACCGCCGCTCTCATAGCGGTGGCGGCGCCTGGAATGAGAACCGGTTGCCCGAGGCCTGGACGATCGCCTATGGAGACCTGCGTTTTCGCATCAAGCCCATGGGCTTTAAGCATACCGGCCTGTTTCCGGAGCAGGCTACCAATTGGGATTGGTTCTCCTCCCTGATCCGTGGCGCCGGCCGCCCCATCCGGGTGCTGAATCTGTTTGCCTATACGGGCGGCGCCACCGTGGCCGCCGCCCGGGCCGGTGCCTCCGTATGCCATGTGGATGCGGCACGGGGCATGGTCGCGTGCGCCCGGGAGAATGCGGCCCTCTCCGGCCTGAGTGAGGCCCCGGTGCGCTATATCGTAGATGACTGCAAGAAATTTATCGAGCGGGAGATCCGCCGCGGCAATCGGTATGATGCCGTCATCATGGATCCCCCTTCCTACGGGCGCGGCCCCGGGGGAGAGGTGTGGAAGATAGAGGAGAATATCGATGCGCTGGTCGCCCTGACGGCTGAACTCCTGTCGCAGGAACCGCTGTTCTTCCTCCTAAATTCCTACACCACCGGCCTTTCACCATCTGCCATGCAATATATATTAAAATTGCGCATATTAAACCGCTTCGGCGGCTACGCGGAGGCGGAAGAACTGGGCCTGCCGGTGCAGGCCACAGGGGCGGCGATCCCGTGCGGCAGTAGCGTCCGCTGTACATTTCACTCATGATGTATCCGAAAGGAGATGCCGTGAATAACTTTATCGAGACAGAGCACCTGACTTTTTCTTATAGCGAAGAGGGGGACCGCACGATCCACGCGCTGGAGGACGTGTCCCTGTCTATCCAGCCGGGGGAATATGTAGCCGTTTTGGGGCACAATGGATCGGGGAAATCCACCCTTGCCAAATTGCTGAATATGATCCTGTTGCCGGATAGCGGCGTCATTCGCATCAGCGGCCGGGACATCACCGCCCCCGATTTCACCGAAGATGATATGTTCGAGGTGCGCCGCGATGTGGGGATGGTCTTCCAGAATCCGGATAACCAGCTGGTGGCCACGATCGTGGAAGAAGACGTGGCCTTCGGCCCGGAGAACCTGGGCGTCCCGCGGGAGGAGATCCGGCGCCGGGTAGATGATGCGCTGGATACGGTCGGTATGCGGGAGTATGCGCTCCACGCACCGCACCGCCTGTCCGGCGGGCAGAAACAGCGGGTGGCCATCGCCGGTATCATCGCCATGATGCCGCAGTGCATCATCTTTGATGAGGCAACGGCCATGCTGGATCCCCAGGGGCGTGACGAGGTGGTGCGCACCATGGATATGCTGAACCGGGAGCACCATATCGCCGTGCTGAATATCACACACTTTATGTCTGAGGCGGTGCATGCGGATCGCATCATCGTCATCAATGACGGCCATGTCTATATGCAGGGCACGCCCGCAGAGATCTTTTCCCATCTGGAAGAGCTGCATGCCATAGGGCTGGAGGCACCGCAGGGGACCGAACTGCTGGCGGCCATCCAGGCACAGGGGTACGATCTGCCCCGGGGATGCATCGAGGACAGCGCCTGCATCGAGGAACTTTTGCGCTTGTATAAGGAGGCGAGACAGTGAATATCTTAGAGCTGGAGCACGTCTCCTATGTCTATGGGGAAGGCACGCCCTTCATGGTCACCGCGTTAAATGATGTCAGTCTGCAGTTTGAAAAGGGAAAGATCACCGGCGTCATTGGTCATACCGGGTCCGGCAAATCCACCATGTTGCAATTATTGAACGGGCTCCTGCGCCCCCGGTCCGGCCGCATCCTCCTGGACGGGGAGGATATCTGGGAAAAGCCCAAGGAGATCGGCCGCATCCGCTACCGGGTGGGGCTGGTGATGCAATACCCGGAATACCAGTTGTTTGACGAGACCGTGCATGCCGATGTCGGCTATGCACCGCGCAATATGGGCCTGCCGCCGGAAGAGGTAGAGGCCCGCGTGCGGGAGGCCGCGGCATTCACCCATCTGTCAGATGACCTGCTGGAGAAATCGCCCTTCGCCCTCTCCGGCGGGCAGAAGCGCCGCGCCGCCATCGCCGGCATCATCGCCATGCGCCCGGAGGTGCTGGTGCTGGATGAACCGGCCGCTGGCCTGGATCCCCGCGGCCGGCAGGAGATCCTTGGCGGCCTGCGGCAATATCAGGAGCAGTGCGGCGCTACGATCATCATGGTCAGCCACAGCATGGAGGATATGGCGCAGTATTGCGACAATATCGTCGCCATGAACCACGCCGAGGTCTTCATGACCGGGACGGTGGATGAGGTGTTTGGCCGTGCGGCAGAACTGGATGCCGTGGGGCTCTCCATCCCGCGCATCGCCCGCATCGCGTTGGAACTGGAACGCCGTGGTGTCCCGCTGGAGGGAAGTTTGTATACTGTCTCCGGCGTGGCGGAGGCCTATCTGCGCGCCCTGAAAGCCGCCGGCGCGGAAGGGAAGGAGGCACACCATGCTTAAGGATATGACACTGGGGCAGTACTTCCCCGGCAATTCCTTCCTGCATCGGCTGGATCCCCGTACCAAGATACTCGCCACGATCGTATATATCGTGGCCATCTTCTGCGCCACCAATGTCCTCTCCTTCGCCCTGCTGGCGCTTTCTGCCATCCTGCTGGTCGCGGTCAGCCATATCTCCTTTCGTACCATTCTCAATGGGTTGAAGCCGATCCTGTTCGTGCTCATCTTTACGGCCGCCTTTAACATCTTTTTGACCACCAGCACCGAGGAGGCGCCGCTGTGGGTCGGGCAGGTCCCGCTCTTTTCCTTCACCTGGACGCTGACCGTGTATCGGGTCGGCCTGCTCCGCGCCGCGTTCACCGCTCTGCGCGTGGTCGTCCTCATCATCGGTACCAGCGTGTTCCTGACCTATACCACATCGCCCGTCACCCTGACCGACGCCATCGAGGCGCTCCTGCGCCCCATCCCCGCGCACACCTTCGCCATGACCATGACGATCGCCCTGCGCTTCATCCCCACGCTCGTAGAAGAGACGGATAAAATCATGAGCGCCCAGAAGGCGCGCGGTGCCGACTTTGCAAACGGCTCCCTCGTCAAACGTGTCAAGGCGCTGATCCCCGTGCTCGTGCCCCTTTTCGTTTCCTCCTTCAAGCGGGCGGGCGACCTGGCCATCGCCATGGAATGCCGCTGTTACCGCGGGGGAGAAGGCCGCACGAAATTGCACCAGTTGCACTATCGCCCCCGTGATCTGGTCATGGGGTGCTGTATGCTCCTTGTCCTTGCCGGTGTCCTAGTCCTGAATTGGCTCGACCTGTTCGGCATCGGCCTCTGATCTGTCAGAAGGAGGACCGTTATGCGCTATGCTGCACGCATCCGCTATATGGGGCAGGCGTTTTCCGGCTTTCAGGTGCAACCGGGGAAACGCACGGTGCAGGGGGTCCTGCAGGCGGCATTGGAGGCGTTGTTTGGCGTCCCCTGTACAGTGACCGGATGTAGCCGCACCGATAGCGGGGTGCACGCCCGCTCCTTCTGCGTGCTCCTTGCCCCATCCGCGCCATGCCCCTCCATCCCGCCCGCGGTCCTGCCGCGGGCGCTGGCCCCCCACCTCCCGCCGGATCTGTCGCTGTATGCCGCTATCGAAGCACCGGCCGGTTTCCATCCGCGCTATGATGTGCAGGAAAAGGAATATGTCTATACCATCTTGACGGCCCCGGTGCGGGATCCTTTCTATGCCGGGCGTGCCTTCCATTATCCGCGTCCGATCGGGCAGGAGGCATTTGCCGCTATGTGTACAGCGGCGGCGGCCTTCGTGGGGACACATGATTTTTCCTCTCTGATGGCACAGGGGTCCTCCGTCTCCGATACGGTGCGCACGGTATACGCCTGTACTTGCCAGCGGGAGGGAGACCTCCTGCGTATCACCGTGCGCGGCAACGGTTTTTTGTACCATATGGTACGCATCCTGGCCGGGACACTGCTGGAGGTAGCAGAAGGGAAGATGTCGCCCTCCGCTATGGCCGCTGTCCTTGCCGGGCGTGATCGCCGCCTCGCGGGG
>CAYXDB010000033.1:0-13981 GCA_964463735.1 uncultured Ruminococcus sp.
CCCTGCAATCGGTGGGCGACCCCGTTGCCGACCTGACCGAAGACATGGCGGCGGAGCAAAAAGCGCGTGTGACCTATGACAATATCCTGAAGTTGGTAGACGACCCGGACATCCTGGATCCCATCCGCTTCCTGCGGGAACGCGAGATCGTACATTTCCAGCGCTTCGGTGAGGCCGTGGAACGGATCCGCGACACGCTGGACGGCCCCAACCTCTACGCCTTCAACCCCGCATATCGCGTGCGCTGACATATCAGCCGGCCGCTAGCGCGCGAAGGATTTTGCCGTTAAGAGCTTGCAAAAAGGGGGTGCCTCATTCGGCCCATTGCGTAACCTTCGCGTGGCTTCTCTCCGGGAGTCGGTGTATGGCGCTCTTTTTGCCTCTCTCCGGGAGGAAAGCCACAGGGGACAATGGTTCCTTTGACGGAATTCGCATTTTAGGTCCTGCGGACAGTCGAGGACGCCTGTCCCTACAGTTTAGGAGTCTAATGAGCCCTGGCTTTTCTGTTTCCTTTGCCGCTCTCTCGTGTCCTCTCTCCAGGTGCGAAAGGAGCCCCGCTTTCGTGGCCTCCCTCCGCACCCGGAGGAAGGCCTATATGGCGCGGCCCTAACAACAAAAAAATCAAGATCATCCGCGTGATGACCTTGATTTTTTTGTTGCATTTTTATGGCGCTATCACAAGATCCCATGTGCGACAGTCTCTTTTCCCCTGGCGCCCCGGTGCATATAGCAAGGGGCCCTCTATTATCCCGGGAACTCAACTGTCGCCAAACAGATGTTCCAGATCGATATCCGCCATGAAAACAGCGGCATACGACAGTGTGAGATGGAACAGCGAGGTGTTCCACTTGGTATCCTTCCCCCATCCTTCAAAGGTGGTGGTCCCACCCTCTCGCAACATGCGCTTCCACGCGCCATCGTCGAGAAGGCACTGTTGCACGAGGTCATACCGCCCCTGTCTGACCAGGCCCATCAAGACGGGAAAGGTGCAGAAGAGAGAGAGCGAATGGATCCCGTTTTTCTCCAACATGGACAGAAAATCCTGCTGGAACGCGCGGTCATCGCACAGCCCGAAGGCGTAGACGAAACTGTTCCCCACGAGGCTGATGTGATCTGTCTCCTCACTGTCCTGGAACAAGTGTTTGTCCGCATCGTAAAAAGCCGCATAAAAGGCTGCGTGGAGCGGCGCTTCCTCCCGGTATGCCGGTGCGCCTATCTCCGCCGCGATCGTGTTGGCAGTGTGGACGGCGGCGATATAATACGCATGGATAGAGACGTGGGCCGTATGACATATCTTGCCTTCCGTCACATCGGCGTCATAGCCGTGCTGAAACTCCTTCGGCCATTCTACCACGCACCATTTGTCCAAGTCCCGCAGGAGCCCGTCTTTTTCATATGCGTGCCGATACGCCTCCAGCAGTTTTCTGACCTTGCCATAGTTCTGCACCAGATAGGCTTTATCGCCCGTATAGCGGTAATGCCACCATACCAGGTAGACCAGGATCAGCGGGAATTCCGCGATCTCCTGCATGAACGAACAGCACAGGCAGGTGACACAGGTATCTGTGATGCTGTCCGTAGAAAAGGCATCGTCGATCAACTTGCGCACCATGGAATCATCCCCGGTCAGGATCATATTGGTCAGAGCGGTATAACAGCCATCCCCCAGGTAGAACCCTTTTTCCCGCTCCATACAATCCTGTATGACCTCTTGCACACCGTATCGCTGTGTATGGACGCAAAGCGCCCAGATCCTCTGCAGATCCGCATCGACGCTGAATGCCGGCCTCAATTTGGCGCGCAACTGAAATGGATAATGCCGCGCATGCAGATAGATGCCGGTCACTTCCGCACCTGCGGGGATAGAAAGCTCCGCATAGCGAAAGGATTTATAATCAAACCAGTCCAGGGCGCTTTCCCCGTCCGCAAGGGCCCATGTTTCCTCATACGTACAGTTGGCACGCAGGGCATAGCGCAGGCGCCCGTCCTCCTGCAGTTCCTGGGCACAGCGGACCGTGACTATATCGCCCTTTTTGCCGCGGATATCCACACACAGATACCCCACATACGTGGAGCCAAAATCGTACAGAATGCTGCCCTCCCTTACCGTAGTCGCTACCGGAGGGATCTTTTCAAATTCCAGCATCCTGCTTTTTTGTTCCACCAGAGTATGATCGGCATACCGGCAGATCTGCGCCCTTTCCCACCGGCTGTCATCAAAGCCGGGCGCGGTGAAACCGATCTCCGGTGCATTGGAATCGTATCTTTCCAAAAACTGCGTCTGGTAACCGCAGATCCCCATCTCCGTATAGGCAGTATGGGGACTTGTCTTAAAACTTTCATCACTGGCAACGACCGTCTGGCCATCTATCACCAGATCAAGGAGCAGGCCATGCCGGCCGTCACCACTTTGGAAAACGCGGTTGATGAGCCCCTGGTATAGTGTATGGACGGCGATCAGGTTCTCACCCTTTTGCAAAAAGGCACCGACATCTATGACATTGTAATTGTAATGGAAATGATAAGACGGCGCAGGGCCCTGCGCTACGAAGGCCCCGTTGATATAGAGTTTATAATAGTCATCGGCGGAGATATAGATCCGCGCCGTTTCCCCCACGCGGTCGCAGGCGAACGTTTTCCGGAACAGGATATGGCGGTCGCGGTGTTCTTCGCACGGCAGATCCACCTGCTCCAGTTGCCGGTGGAAAACATTGCGCGGCCTCAGCCCGGCGAATTCCCCATCGGTGATCCATTTCCCCACAAAAAGATGCGACATAGCTACTCCTCCTTCTTTCCACAGGCGCCTGTGTATCTTCACTCCCGCCCGCGCGATCGACTATCCCTGTGCCGGGTCAGAGACCAACTGGCGCACCCAACTGCCCTGCCGCAGGAAGAAATAGCCAAAGAGACATTTGAAGATCTCCACCCCCTGCCCCACGGCATACAGCAGGTGGATGTCCATACCGGTCAGATAGGTGCACAGCGCGGTCGCGGGCATGACGATCGCCCACATATATACGCTGTCAAAGAGCAGGGTGACCAGCACCTGCCCGCCGGAGCGCAGAGTATAGTAGGCCGCATTGGCAAAGGCGCTAAAGGGCATGATGCAGGCCGAGACGATGATCATATACGTGGCCAGCCCCCGCACGGCATCGGTGGTGTTGTAGATCAGGGGGAACAGGAAGGAACAGCCGACCAGCAACAGGCTCATCGCGCTGGAGCACAGGACGGCAAAGACCATCATCTTCCGATTGGTGTCCCGCGCTTCCTCCAGGCGCCCTGCCCCCAACTGATTCCCGATAATGATGGCGATGGCAGAGCCAAGAGACAGATAAACGACGCTGAAGACATTGAAGATCGTGGAGGCGATATTCTGCGCGGCCACGACGTCCAGCCCGCGCACCGAATAGCACTGATTGCGCATCGTCACCGCGATAGACCAGAAAAACTCATTGAGCATCAGCGGCAATCCCTTGGCCGCGATACGCAGGGAAAGCGCACGCGGTATGCGGAAGGAGGCAAACGCGCCGTGCAGATACGGGCAACGGGTGGTAGCGTGCCGCATGCCCCAGATGGCAAGGATCAACAGTTCCACGAAGCGGGAGACGACCGTGGCGATGGCCGCCCCCGTGACCCCCAGGGCCGGGAACCCCAGGAGCCCGAAGATGAGCAGACTGTTCAACACGAAATTGGTGGCCACCGCGGCGATGCTGGCGACCATGGGCAGCACCGTCTCTCCGGTCTCCCGCATGGTGGAGGCATAGACCTGCGACAGGGCATAGGGGATCAGACCGACCAGCATGACGGAAAGATACTCCTGCCCGTAGGCCAGCGTCAAGGCCAGGTCGCCTTCGGTCCCGTCGTGCAGGAACAGGGAGATCAGCGGTTCCCCCAGCGCCCAGAAGACGGCGACCCCCGCCACCCCGGCCAGCAGATTGATGAGCCATTTGAAGCGGAAGGTGTTGCGCACCCCCTCCACATCCCCCAGGCCGTGATACTGCGCGGTGAATATCCCCGCGGCCGACACCGCACCGAAGATCAGCAGGTTGAAGATGAAAATGAACTGGTTGACGATCGAAACGCCCGACATGGCCTCCGTCCCCAGACGGCCGACCATGATATTATCCAGCAAACTGACAAAGTTCGTGATGCCGTTCTGCACCATGATCGGCACGGTGACGACCAATACGTATCGATAAAATGCTTTGTCCCCTATATATTTTTTGACTTTTTCCATTGCGTCCCTCTCTGTCGGTCGTTATATCGTTTGTGCGGGTTCCGCGGGGGCGAGCCCTTCCAGCGCCTCCCCCACGATGCGGGGGCCGAACCCCTGGATCTCGTCCCACAGGATCCCCTCCGGTGGTGGATACAGGAGGAAGATCGCACGCCCCAGGCGGAAAGCGTCATACATCTCAAGGAATGTGGCCCCACCGATATACCGGGGCATGACGCCCTGCGGTGTGACCCGATCATAATTGAGGACGAGCACGCCATCCACCCCCGCGATCACGGCCGCACTACGGCGGAACATGGCCGCCTTGAAGCGGCGATGCGCCTCTTCCCCGGCGGCGGCGGCACGCGCCTCGGCCCCGGCATCCCCATAGCAATTGGGCAACAGGACTTCATGCCCGGCCCGCTCTAAGCGCGCCTGTATCGGCGGTATGCGGTCATAGAACCGCTTGGAACAGATCAACAATATGCGCACGCGCCCACCTCCTGCAAAAAACTATGCCTCCCTATTGTAGCATAAACTTCCGCCGTATGCAATAGGGGGGCCGCGTTTTTTCCGTTTTTACCGGGCAGGGCCACACGGGGTGTGAGAGAACATCCCGTGTGGCCCTGCCATATTCTTGCTCCTGAGAGAGGAGTGGCTTACTGCGCCTCCCCGTCCGGCGCCGGGCGGAAGGTGGGCATCCACTGCAACTTGAACTGGTTGATCCGATGCAGGTGGTCGATGCGTGCTTTTTTGGCCGGGTCCTCGATGACGCCGGTGCGGATATACCGATCCAGTTCCGCATAGGTGAAGCCGAGATTGTCTTCATCCGTTTTTCCGCACAGACCGTCAGACGGGGCTTTCTCGACCAATTCCTGCGGCAGTCCCAGCGCGTGGCCGATCGTCTTGACCTCCTGCACCGTCAGGTGCGCCAGCGGGCTGAAATCCCCTGCCGCGTCCCCGTAGCGCGTAGAATACCCCACCCAGTCCTCGCTGAGGTTGCAGGTATTGGCCACGCGCCCGTTGCAACACTGGGAGACCGCATATACAGTGGCCATCCGGATGCGGGGGGGCAGATTGGTGCGCGCCTGCGGCGTCAGCTCCAGCGGGATCGCCGGGATCAGACCCTCCATGGCCCCCGCGATGTTCACCACATAATGGCGGATGCCCAGATGCTCTACCAGGCGATAGGCCATGTCGATATCGGCCTGTTCCCCATTGGGCATCAGGACACCGATCACACGTTCGCGCCCCAGCGCCTCAGCGCACAGGGCGGCCACGACCGAACTGTCCTTCCCCCCTGAGATGCCCAAAACGGCATTGCACCCCGGGCCGTTCTCCTCAAAAAATTGCCGGATCCATGCCACGCAGGCATCCTTCGTTCTTACCGCGTCAAACATATATTGCCTCCCTTATGATCTATCTGCTTTAGGTAGAAAAAGCCCCTGCACAACGCATGTGCAGGGGCCATCTGGTGCCGGTGACCGGGGTCGAACCGGTACGGTATCGCTACCACTGGATTTTGAGTCCAGCACGTCTGCCAATTCCATCACACCGGCGTGTAACATGGTTATTATAGCATACCCCTTTCGCAAAATCAAGTGTTTTCCGCAAGAAAAAATACTTTTTTGCTTCCCATGCCGTCTTTTGAGGACGCAGGAGACGCCCACTGTCAAAAAAATGTGAAAAAAGTGCAAAAACCATTGCAAGCGCCGCCCTTTTCGGCTATAATATAAAATTGAAGTATCGTGCAAAGGGGGCCAAAGGATGGACAGGGATGTCGCCATCAGCCGGGAGGACCTGTTACTGCTGGACCGCCGCATGGCTAAGGAAGGCGAAAAGCGGTTCCCCGCGGCCGCGGAACTGGGGCGCACGGCCGCCCTCCGTTTCCTTGCTTCGCCAGGGGATACCTGCGTGCCTTTTTTGCAAAAGGCCGGGCAATGGCTCCCCCCCACCGCCCTGCATGAAAACTGCCTCCCTGCCCACCGGGCAACGGTGGCGCCGCTCTTGGCGGCGTTCCACGCACAGGACAGGCTGGCTCTGTTGCAGGCGTTCTTATCCACCTGCGCCCAGCACGACCGCCCCTTGACACCTGCGGCACTGCTCCCCCCGCCACCCCTCCCCAACGAGCGCATCGCCTATATGCGCAGTGCCCTGACAGACGACGCCTATGAGCGCCTCTGCACGGTATTACACGCGCCGACCGTCCTGTATACGGACGGCTACCGCGAGGCGTGCGAGGCGGTGCGGAACGGCTCCTGCGGGTATTGCATCCTGCCCTATGAGAATACAGAAGGGGTGCTCCCCACCTTTACGGCGCTGGCAGAGCGCTATTCCCTGCTGCGCACCGCCCTATGCCGCGTCTTCCACCCGGACGGGAGTGATACGACCCATTTTGCCCTCTACGGCCACCGCCTCCCGCTGGCGGCGCTGGGGGCCGCCCCCCTGTTGCACGCATCCCTGCACGCGCCGGATGCCCATGCGATCGCGGTACATATGCAGGCTTTTGCCCTGCTGGGGGCCGAATTCCGCCGCACCCAGACAGAGGCGGCGCAGACCGAAGAGAAGGGGCTGTGCTGGACGGTGACGCTCCAGCTCTCGACGCAGGGGCTCTTGCGCACGCTGGCCTATCTGACCGCCTTTGCCCCCGACTGGACCCTACACGGATTATACAAGGAGATAGAAAAGATATGAAAACACTGGCTTACCAAACAAAAGGCACCTGCTCCCGCCGCATCGATGTGGCGATCAACGATGACGGCACGATCGCCCTGGCGCAATTCACCGGCGGTTGCCCCGGCAACACCACGGGGCTGGGTGAGATCGTGACCGGGATGAAGGCAGAGGACGTGATCCACCGCCTGAAGGGGACGACCTGCGGGGGCAAATCCACCTCCTGCCCGGATCAGCTGGCCCATGCGCTGGAGGAATGTTTAGCGCAAGAGTGACCCCGTTTTTACCAAGCAGAAAGGATACCGAACCGTGAGCGACAGACAACAGCACCTGCGCAATTTTTCCATCATTGCCCATATCGACCATGGTAAATCCACCCTGGCTGACCGGATCCTGGAATTGACCAGCACCGTGCAGCAGCACCAGATGGAGGAACAGATCTTAGACAATATGGATCTGGAAAAAGAGCGCGGCATTACCATCAAGGCGCGCGCCGTGCGCCTTTCCTACCGTGCTAAAAACGGAGAGGATTATATCTTCAACCTCATCGATACCCCCGGGCACGTGGACTTCAACTACGAGGTCTCCCGTTCCCTCAAGGCCTGTGACGGTGCCCTGCTGGTGGTAGACGCCACCCAGGGGGTCGAGGCGCAGACACTGGCCAACGCCTACTTAGCCATTGAAAACGATCTGGAAATCATCCCGGTCATCAACAAGATCGACCTCCCCTCTGCCGATGCCGCCCGCACCCGGGAAGAGATCGAGGATGTGATCGGCCTGCCGGCCGAAGGTTGCCCGGCGGTCTCAGCCAAGACGGGGCTGAACATGGTGGACGTGATGGAAAAGATCGTCTCCGACATCCCGGCGCCGCAAGGGGATGAAGACGCCCCCCTGCGTTGCCTGATCTTTGACTCCTACTACGACAGTTATCTTGGCGTGGTGGTGTGCATGCGCGTCATGGACGGCACCCTGCGGGCGGGGCAACGCATCCGCCTGATGAGCAACGATGCCTGCTTTGACGTGGTGGAAGTGGGGGCGATGGGCCCCTTTGGACTGGAGCGGTGCGAGGCACTGCGGGCGGGGGAGGTCGGCTATCTGACGGCCAGCATCAAAAACGTCGCCGACACGCGCGTAGGCGATACGGTCACGACGGCAGAAAATGGCGCCGCCGAACCGCTCCCCGGTTTCCGCGAGGCACAGCCCATGGTCTATGCCGGTATCTACCCGGCGGACGGGGCGCGGTACGGAGATCTGCGGGATGCCCTGGAAAAATTGCAGCTCAATGACGCCGCCCTCTCCTTTGAGCCGGAGACATCGGTGGCACTGGGCTTCGGCTTCCGCTGTGGGTTCCTTGGTCTTTTGCACATGGAGATCATTGAAGAGCGGCTGGAGCGCGAATTCAACCTGGATCTGATCACCACGGCGCCCAGCGTTATCTACAAGATACACCGCCGCGGCGGGCAGGTCGACTATATCGAGAACCCCTCTCATTATCCGTCCCCGGACGAGATCGAAGCGGCAGAAGAACCGGTCGTGCGGGCCAGCATCATCACCCCGACGGAGTTTATCGGCGGGCTGATGGAACTGTGCCAGGATCGCCGCGGCGAATACCACGATATGAAGTATCTGGATGCTGACCGCGCCGAATTGCACTATACCCTCCCGCTCAATGAGATCATCTATGACTTCTTTGATGCGCTGAAGAGCCGGAGCAAGGGCTATGCCTCCCTGGACTATGAATTTGACGGGTACCGCCCAAGCAAACTGGTCAAGCTGGACTTCTTGCTGAACGGGGACCCGGTCGATGCCCTTTCCTTCATCGTGCATGAAGAAAAGGCCTACACGCGTGCCCGGCGGATCGCCGAAAAGCTGAAGGAGAATATCCCGCGCCAGTTGTTTGAGATCCCGATCCAGGCCGCCATCGGCACCAAGATCATCGCGCGGGAGACGGTCAAGGCCATGCGCAAAGACGTGCTGGCCAAGTGCTACGGCGGGGATATCACCCGTAAGAAGAAACTGCTGGAAAAACAGAAAGAAGGCAAAAAGAAGATGCGCCGCCTGGGCTCCGTCGAGGTGACGCCGGAGGCCTTTATGGCTGTTTTGAAACTGGACGAGAACTGAACAGTGTGCGGCGCGGCAAATGCCGCGCCGCACGTGATGGGAGGAAGCATGCACAAGACACTGGGGCTCTATCTGCACATTCCCTTTTGCCGGCGCAAATGCCGCTATTGCGATTTTTGCTCCTATCCCTGCACAGACACGGCATTGCCCGCACGCTACCTGGCCGCACTGGAAACGGAACTGGCCGCCCGGGCGCCGCACGTGCGTGACTACACCGTTGAGAGCGTATTTCTGGGGGGCGGGACCCCCACCCTGCTGAGCGGAGAGCAACTGGCGCACCTCGCCACGGTCGTGCGGCGCCTGTACGATGTTTCCCCCACGGCGGAATGGACGAGTGAAGCCAATCCTGCCACCATCGACGAGGAAAAGGCCTACCGGATGCGGGAGGCCGGCTATGACCGCCTGAGCCTTGGCTTACAGAGTTGGCACGCGCAGGAACTGGAATACCTGGGGCGCTTACATACGCGGCAGGACTTTTTGCACAGTTACCGGGCGGCGCAGGCGGCGGGGTTCTCCCAGATCAATATCGATCTGATGTATGCCATCCCCTACCAGACGCTATCTTCCTGGCAGGAGACGCTGGAGGGGGTGCTGTCCCTTGCACCGGCGCACCTCTCTGCCTATGCCCTGCAATGGGAAGAAGGGACACCGCTGTATGAGAAGCGGGCCTCCCTCCCCGTGCCGGATGAAGACAGCGAGGCGGCCATGTATACGTACCTGTGCCAGCGCATGCAGCAGGCAGGCTATGCCCATTACGAGATCAGCAACTATGCCCGGCCGGGGTGCGCCTGCCGCCACAATCTGCGCTATTGGCGCATGGGGGATTATCTGGGCTTCGGCCCAGCCGCCCACAGCCTGCTGGGGGACCGGCGCACCGCCAACCGGCGCGATCTGCCGGGCTATCTGGCAGACCCCTGCGGCATCCAGGAAGAAGAAGAGCACCTGACCCCGGCAGACCGGGAATATGAAACGATCATGCTGGCCCTCCGCCTGCAGGACGGCATTGAAGAAGAGGATTTTTACGCGACCTTTGGGCATGGGTTTACCGCACGGTACGGCGCGCGCTTTGCCCCCTACCAGGCGGCAGGCCTGCTCCGCGCGGACGGCACACACGTGGCCCTGACAGAGCGGGGCATGCTGCTCTCCAATACCGTGATCGGCGGCATCCTGTCATAAGTTGTCCGGCCCCGGCGAACTTTATCGAAAAAATCTATTGACATACCCGTCTTTTCCTGTTAAAATAAAAATGGAACGCATATACTAGATCTGTACAGAAAAGGAGAGCGCCCCGGCGCATACAGAGACATGAACGAAAAAGAACTGAACGAGATGGCAGAAGAATTGCAGGACGATGAGGTGTATACCTACACCCTGACCGATGAGGAAGGGCAGGAATACGAATTCATGCTTCTTGGCACCTGCGAGGATGGCGGGCACACCTATTACGCACTGGCCCCCCTGCCCGAAGAAGGCAAGGAACAGCCGGAGGAAGACGAGTACATCATCCTGCGGGGCGATGAGATCGAGGGGGAGGTACAGTTGGTCACGATCGATGATGACGATGAGTTTGACCGGGTGGCCGATCTCTTTGATACGGAACTGTTCGGCGAGGTGGATCACGACGCAGAGTGACCTGCCGGTTTCCCCCCATACAAACATCCTGCTTAGTGCGTGATAGAGTCAGTTTTGGACCTACAAGATCATTAAAGGAGTCCGTTACTTCGTGAAATGGGTACGCAGACCTCCCGGGCTGGCCGTCCTTGTACCGCCAGTGACCGGACGCTGGGAGCGCAAAATGACCGAGAGGACACCTACCTGCCTACGCGGGTTAAAATCTTGCTCTACACGGCTCGGCGGGATTTCTTTTTTACACAAGGAACGCTAAAAAGAAGGAGATACATACCATGGGACTGATACGTGCATTGGCCTCCGCGACCGGATCGGTGGTGGCAGACCAATGGAAAGAGTTTTTTACCTGTGACGCACTTTCAAACGAAGTGCTGGTAGCACGCGGCGTGCGCAAAACGCAGGGGCGCGGCTTCTTCCGCAACAACAAGGGCTCGACCGATATCATCACAAGTGGTTCGGTGATCCTGGTCAACGAGGGGCAGGTAGCCCTCATCGTGGATAACGGCCGCATCGCGGAGGTCTGCGCGGAGGCCGGTGCCTTCCGCTGGGATGCCTCCTCCGAACCGTCGGTATTCTGCGGGAACTTCGGAAAAGGGCTGGTCGAGAGTTTTCAGCGCATCGGCCACCGCTTCACCTTCGGGGGCGACCTGGGTTCCCAACAGCGCGTATACTACATCAATGTCAAAGAGATCCCCGGCAACAAATTTGGTACCCAGACCCCCATGCCCTATGACGACCCGTATTATAAGACCGTCCTGTACATCCGCTATTTCGGGCAATATTCCTTCCGCATCTCAGACCCGGTCGTCTTTTTCTCCTCTATCGCCGGGAATGTCAGTACCTCCTATACGCGGGAGGCACTCACCAGTCTCTGCACAGACGAGTTCGTCACGGCGCTGGACACGGCGCTCGGCAAATGCGGGGCCGATGGGATAAAATATTCCCTCCTGCCCGTCAAACAGCGGGAGATCGCCCAGTTCATGAGCGAGACGCTGGATGACGAATGGCGGGAAAAGCGCGGTATGGAGATCGTCTCCGTGGCCCTGAACAAGGTGACCCCGGACGACAAGAGCCGCGCCCGCATCGAAGAATTTGACACCAATCGCATGCATGCCGACCCCTCCGCTATGGCAGGCGGGCTGGCACATGCGCAGATGAAGGCTATGCGCCAGGCCGCGGCCAACCCCGGCGGCGCGATGAACGGATTTATCGGTCTGGGCATGGCCCAGCAGGCCACCGGCGGCGCACAAACGCAAACCACCCTGCTGGAGCATGCCGCCGCCCTGCAAAAAGAGCCTGCACCGGCCCGGGAGAAAGAGGAAGAGGCATTTACCTGCACCGCCTGCGGCCACACCTTCCACGGTAAGTTCTGCCCGGAGTGCGGGGCACGCCGCGAAGCGGCCGCCCATTGGGTATGCCCGCAATGTGGCACCACCTGCACCGGCCGATTCTGCGCGGAATGTGGCACGGCAAAGCCCACTACCTATACCTGTTCCTGCGGTCACCAGGAGAGCGCCCCCTTCCGCTTCTGCCCGGAATGCGGCAAGAAGCAGGAATGATCCACCTGCCCCAAAATCCTCTATAAAGGTCGTATTATGAAAAAATTTCTGAGTGCCCTGCTCCTGCTATGCGTCATCGTCGGCTGTTTCTGGTTCCTGCAGGACGGCAGGCAGGCAGATATCTCCGCATGGGTCAGCCAATGGGTCGGAACGTGGACCGATGCACTCTCCACCTGGCTCTCCCCGGCAGGGGCCCCGTCGGGCGGTGGCAGTACCAGCGGGACGACCGGTCCTTCCGGTTCCTCTGGTTCCACCGGCTCCCCCTCTGCCCCCACCACGCCGGGCACGGTGCCTGTCCTCCCCCAGGAGCCATCCACCGATGCCGATGGCTATGGCTATTACTATTCCTGCCTGACAGAGGCGGACGCGCGGCTGATATACCGCACCGTCCTTGAAAAATGCTACACGGAGACGGAGATCGAACTCCCGCTCTACAGCCAGATCTCTGCCTGTGCCCCCACGGGGGAGGCGGCAAGCCAGGCCGTCTCCGATGCGGTCTCCGCGCTGGTGCAACCGGCGCTGGACGCCCTCCTGTATGACCACCCGTCCCTTGGCTGGATCAGCATGGGTGATACCGGGGCCGGCGAGGGGGGCACCTCCACCTTCAGTATGTCCCATGTGACGCGCAAAACGGAGGATGGCCAGATGCAATGCACCCTGCAATCCCTGACCTTTTTCTGTGTGGCCAATGAGACGGCCCGCGCGGCGGGCGGCCCTGCGGCCTACGCCGCACAGTTGAAGCAGGCGCTGGAGGCCTTCCCCTGCACGGGGGACACCGTATATGAAAAACTGCGCTCCCTGCAACAGGGATTGTGTGACCGCATCACGTATGATCTGGATGCCCCCAACGCCCATACAGCCTGGGGGGCACTGATGGATGGGCGCGCCGTATGCGATGGATACGCCAAAGCGCTCAAACTGTTATGCGATCAGCACGGTATCCCCTGCCTTCTGATCTCCGGGACGGCAGTGCAGGACTCCGGGCAGGAGGCGCATGCCTGGAACTATGTCCAGATGGAAGATGGCCGATATTATGCGATAGATGTCACCTGGGATGACCGGGAGGGGCGACCAGCCACGACCGACTATTTTCTGGTAGGGGCCAACACACCGGTGGCCGGCGGCCGGCGCACCTTCTCTGCCTCGCACCTTCCCTCCGGCATTTTTTCCCACGCGGACTATCCCCCCTTTCCCCTCCCCGCATTGGCACAGGAGCGCTACACATCGCCCACCGCCTCCTAACAGGAAAGGCGCGATACCCACAAAAGGGTATCGCGCCTTTCTTATAATACAAGCAAGCATCATGCATCCAGCGCCGCGCGTACACGCCCGGCCACGGCGGCAATGAATTCCCGCGTGCAGACGGTCGTGACCGGGGTGCCCGGCTCGACCAGGCCGGAAAGGTCCCGCGTCATGATACCGGCCTCCAGTGTGGCAAGGCATGCCCCTTCCAGCGTGTCGGCAAAGTGCTGGAGCGCGGGCAGACCATCCAGTTCCCCCCGCTTGCGCAGGGCGCCCGTCCAGGCAAAGATGGTGGCCATGGGGTTGGTAGAGGTCTCCTCCCCCTTGAGATAGCGGTAATAGTGGCGCGTGACCGTGCCGTGGGCGGCCTCATACTCAAACTTTCCATCCGGGGAGACGAGCACCGAGGTCATCATAGCCAGACTG
Organism: uncultured Ruminococcus sp.; assembly: GCA_964463735.1. Classification (GTDB taxonomy): domain Bacteria; phylum Bacillota; class Clostridia; order Oscillospirales; family CAG-272; genus UBA1740. Next base: position 13,864 of record CAYXDB010000033.1, read on the forward strand.
CCGAAAGCGGTGGAGACCATATCGCTCATCACATCGCCGTCATAGTTCTTGCAGGCCCAGATATAGCCGCCCTCGGAGCGGATAACGCGGGCCACCGCGTCATCGATCAGCGTGTAGA
>CAYXDB010000034.1:0-13894 GCA_964463735.1 uncultured Ruminococcus sp.
TATCTTTGACGAGCTTCCTATTCTTTTTGGTTCATATCATTTTAGCACATACAAACAGGCAAGAAAAAAGCACCCGCGGGTGCTTTTTTCTGTATCGTCAATCCCCCAGATAGGCACGGCGAATGCTGTCATCCGCCAGCAATTCCGCACCGGTGCCGGTCTTGGCGATCCGGCCGATCTCCAATACGTAAGCGCGGTCGGCAATGGACAGCGCCTGTTTGGCATTCTGCTCCACCAGCAGAACGGTCGTGCCGGAGGCATTGACATGCTTGATGATATCAAAAACATTGGACACGAACAAGGGGGAAAGCCCCATGCTGGGCTCATCCAGCAAAAGCAGTTCCGGGTCTGACATCAGCGCACGGCTGACGGCCAGCATCTGCTGTTCCCCACCGGACAGTGTCCCGGCGATCTGCCCGCTTCTTTCCTTCAAAATCGGAAAGAGCGTATACATTTCTTCCAGTTTTTCGGTATAGTGCTTTTTATCCTTACGGGAAAAATAGCCCATACGCAAGTTGTCGTATACCGTCAATTCCTGGAAGATACGACGCCCTTCCGGCACCTGGGCAAGCCCCATGGAAACGAGACGATGCGGCTGTGCGCCGGTGATATCCTTCCCATCGAAGGAGACGGTACCGGCATGCTTGGGGATGATGCAGTTGATGGCATGCATGATCGTAGTCTTGCCGGCGCCGTTCGCACCGATCAGGGCAACGATCTCCCCACGGTTCACCTCAAATGAAACGCCTTTTACAGCGCGGATCAGGCCGTAGTGTACTTCCAGATCCTTCACTTCTAACAATGCCATAGATCACTCCCCCAAATATGCCTTGATAACTTCCGGATCCCCCAGCGCCTCGGCTACCGGCCCCTGTGCCAGGACCGTACCGAAATTCAGCACGGTGACGCGGTCACAGATCTGAGAGACCAAACTCATATCGTGTTCGATCAGCAGAATGGTCATATCAAAATGGTCACGCACGAAGCGGATCGTCTCCATCAATTCGGCCGTCTCCTGCGGGTTCATACCGGCGGCAGGCTCGTCCAGCAACAGTAGTTTGGGATCCGTAGCCAACGCCCGCGCTATCTCCAATTTTCGCTGTTTACCATACGGCAGATTGCAAGCCAGATTATTCCGGTCTTCTTCCAGACCGAAAATGCGCAAGATCTCTTTGGCACGACTGCGCAGGGCCTTCTCGGTACGGAAATGACGCGGCAGGCGCAAGATGCTCTCCGCCACGGTGCAACGGAATTCCGGCCGGGATTGCAGGCCTACCATGACGTTGCGGATGACGGTCATATTATTGAAAAGGCGAATGTTCTGAAAGGTACGGGCGATCCCCTTGTGGTTGATGGACTCCTGGCTCAGCCCGCACAGCTCTTCCCCATCCAGGAAGAAAGTACCAGTGGTGGGGCGATACACCCCTGTTAACATATTGAACACGGTGGTCTTCCCTGCGCCGTTCGGCCCGATCAGGCCATAGATCTCATTGCGGCGGATCTCCAGATCCACGTGCTGTACGGCCTTCAACCCACCGAAGGAGATGCCGAGATCCTGTGTTTTGAGCATGATCTGTTCTGCCATCGTCAATCCCCTTTCCTTGTTGTATGGTCGCGGTCGGGCTCCTGCCCCTGGACCTTCAGATCCACCGAGAGCAATTCATCCATCTGGATCTTGGTGGGGATCCTTGCCCAGGCGGCGCTATCGTCCTTTACATCAGCCGGATCGGCTTTTGGCTTGCGCAAGCGTGCCCAAAGGGTGTGCATATTGTATTTTTCCCGCACGCCCTTCAGCGCGGGTGCATTGTTATAGATGACCAGCAGGATCATGATCAGGGCATACAGCAGGTTCTGCAAGACGGCAAGATCCCCCGTCAGGACGGTGGCCAATTCCACATTCAAGAAGGTGATCAGTGCCGAGGCAATCAGAGAACCGTTGATGCTCCCCATCCCGCCCAGCACGACCATGACCAGTATCTCGATGGAGTAGTTATAGTCAAAGACGTCGTACTGCACACGGGTGTTGCTGAAACTGTACAGCACGCCGGCTACCCCGGCAAAGAAAGCGGAAACAGCAAAAGCCAGCAGCTTATACTTGGTGACATTGACGCCGGTGGCATGCGCGGCGATCTCATTATCCCGGACGGCAGTGATCATACGGCCGTGGCTGGAGCGGATCAGGTTCTGGATGACAAAGAGCGTCACGAGCACCAGGACCAGGACGATGAGAAAAAAGGTCTCTTTATCATAGCGCGGCGTTTCCAGACCGCTGGTGCCGCCAAACGTCTCTTCACTGGAGTTAAGGAAGATAACGCGCACGATCTCACCGGCGGCCAGCGTCACGATCGCCAGGTAGTCCCCTTTCAGGCGCAGGGCGGGCAAGCCAATGACCAGGCCGAAAGCAGCGGCACACACGCCACCGACCAGCAGGGCGAGGAGCAGACCGGGCACCCCCTGGCCGATCTCTTCCGGCAACAGGGAGGCCACTTTCCCGCCGAGGTAGGCGCCCACGCACATAAAACCGGCATGGCCCAGGCTCAATTCCCCCAAAAATCCCACTACGAGGGACAGCGAGACGGCAAGGATCATGCTGATGCCGATCTTCTCAAGCAGCAGGGCGGTCAGCATGCTGACATTGCCTGTCATAGAAAGGACGGCCAAAACGATGATGGCGCAAGAGATGACCAGATAGTTGACATAATGCTTCCAATGTATTTTTTTCATACGATTCTTTATATCTCCCATCAGACCTTCTCCCTTCTCTTTTTACCCAGGATACCGGAAGGACGCACCAATAAGATAACGATCAGGATCGCGAACTCGATGGCGTCGGTATAGGGGTTCAATGCGGGGATGGAATTGCTGAAGCACTCGATGACCCCCAGCAGAACGCCGCCCAGCATGGCGCCGGGGATGGAACCGATGCCGCCAATGACGGCGGCGGTAAACGCCTTGATCCCGGGGAGCGCCCCGAAGGAAGGCGAGAGGTAGATACCGTTCATAAAGTTAAAGAGGCTGGCCAATACGGCAAGGGCCGAGCCGATGGCGAAGGTGACCATGATGATAAAGTTGACATTGATGCCCATCAGGGCGGCGGCGGAACGGTCCTCCGACACGGCCAACATGGCGCGACCGGTCTTGGAAAAGCGAATGAAGGTATGTAACCCGACCATGACCAGGACGGTGCATCCCAGGGTGATCAGGGACGCGACCTCGATGTCGCCGACTGTACCGAGATCCGAACCGACGTTCACCCGTGTACTGCCGGAGCCAAAGACGATCTGTGCCAGGCTCTGCAACAGGTAGCTGACGCCAATGGCGGTGATCAGAACGGCCAGCGGTGAGGCACCGCGCAGGGGCTTATACGCGACCCGCTCGATACAAATGCCCAGCAGGACGGTCAGAACGACAGAAATGGCAAGAGCCGCGATCCAGTTCCCTGTCATCCCAAGGAAGACAAAGATCGCGTATCCCCCCGCCATCATAATATCGCCGTGCGCAAAATTCAGCATCTTGGCAATACCATAGACCATGGTATATCCCAGAGCGATCATGGCATAGATACCACCGATACTTAGTCCGTTTAGTAGCGTGATCAAAAAATTCATTTCTTTCTTCCTGCAAGTGTACTTGCGCTTTCTGTTGAGTATTGAAAACGCCGGTGCGCCTGGCGCACCGGCGTTCCCACAAGACGTAAAGTGACGGATAGATTATTCTTTAGGATCATTCAGCCGCTTTTACGACGTATTTCACAGCAGTTTTGTTGACGTAGCCATTGGCATCCCAGGTGATGGAGGACTGCACGCCGTTTTCATACGCGCCGGTGATACCCACAAAGGTGAAGTCCCCGTTGAACACCTCCTGCAGGATGGTGCACATGTCAGAGGCGGAGGTGGTAGCCGTGACGTTCTTGCCATTGGCTACGGCCTGCTCCAAGGCGCGGTAGATCGCCCAAACGCAGTCATAGGCGGCGGCACCGAACTGATTCAGCGGTTCTTTTTCGGTATCGAACTTTGCCTCATACTTTTTGATGAATTCTGCGGCAGGGCCTTCCGAAGCCTGAGAATTGAAGTGAGACAGGTAAGAAACTTCCTGCGGGATAGTAGAGATATCAAAGCCCTTGACGGCGGTATCGATACCGTCCAACCCATCACAACCGTAGTAGACGGCATTGGCCTTGATCTTATTGACGCCCTTGGTCATGAAGGCGGAAGCGGGCGTATAGTAGATCGGCATGAAGATGACATCGCAATCCTTCAGGGTCTCGACCTGGGTATCAAAAGACAGGCCGTCACCGGCAAAGGAAGCCTTGGTGATCGTGAAACTGCTATCCAGTGTCTTTTCAAAATTGGCCAGGATGCCGGTGGAATACGGATCATCCGACTTGTAGAACGCGCCGACCTTCTTGCCCTGGTAGTTGGCATTGAAATACTGCGCGGCAGCGGTGCCCTGGTTGTTATCCGAGAAGCACATCTGATACCCGTTATCGTACTGCGGGATATCGTCACCCGTTGCGGAGGGGGTCAGGAAGAATACATTGTCATCCTTTGCAAGTTTGGAAAATTCCAGGCCCGGCTTGGTGGTGACCGTACCCAAAGACACCTGCATGCCAGCACCGATCAGGCTGGCGTAGTTGGTGCTGATGGTGGTCGGGTTATGCTGGTCGTCCAGCATGGAGAAATAGAACTTGACCGATTCCCCATTGGCCAGTTTCAGGCCGCCGGCCTCATTGATCTCATCCACAGCCAGTTGGACACTGTTCTTCACTGCGGTGCCATATACAGCCGCGGGGCCGGTCAGAGGCCCGGTCAGACCGATAAAGATCATCGAATCGGGGTCGTAGGCGTTGTTGCTACAGCCAACGAACATGGTGGCAGCAAAAGCGAATACTAAAACGAGTGCGATCACTTTGCGAAAGGTCTTCATAAGGGTTGTCTCCTTTTCAAAAAATATAAATTTTTATATAACAAAAGGTGGCGCCCGCCGACAGCGGGGCCACCTTGCCTTTTTCACCAATACGGTCCAAAAGTTCAGGTACCACGTAGCCTGCGGATATGAGAAGGCCGACACACGACCAAAATACGTACAGAAATGACTGCTACGATGACGGCTAGCAGGGCGATGACAGCGTATACAACGACCGGCACCAGCACCGATAGAGCCAGCACGCATAGCATGCCAATGACGATAGCAATAATAGAAAAGGACATTGCCACAGCAATGCCCCACATATGCAAAACAGAAGCCGGCGTGCAAGCGCAAGACGAAAAAGCCGCAGAATCTGCAGCACACTGATGGGTCGTAGTATCGGTCCACACAGCAACCATAGCGATGCACTCCTCCATATCATGCAAGATGTTGCTATTATACAACACTGTATCTGATTTGTCAACCCCTTTTTCAAAAAATATGAAAAAATTTTATTTCATCTTGCAAAAAAGTGGCTCAACGCGCCCCTTTGTGAACAAATTCTTTTGAGAATGCATGAAAACCTGCATTTTTTGTCCTTTCCCCTGCCCTGCGGCGCGGCCGTGTGGAAGGGCGACAGGCAGGAAGTGAAAGGGCGATACATAAGAAACGAGAAGGCCGCTGTGCAGAAAGCGAAAAAGCCCTTGACAAACAGCTGTGCATATATTATAATTATAGATATTCTAATATTAGACGAGGTGTGACGTGAACGGTCTTTCCTTTATTTCACTGGGGCGGCGCATCGCCAATCTCTACGAGAGCATGTGCGCACCGCTCTGCCGCCAGTACCGCATCAATCAAACCAGTTTTGACATCCTGATGTTCTGTGCCAACAATCCGGGGCGCAACACAGCCCGGGATCTATGTGCCCTCCGGGGCATCAAGAGCGGTATCGCATCGGTCGGGGTGGAGGCGCTGATCCGGACGGGGTTATTGGAGCGGCAGAGCGACCGGCATGACAGGCGGATCCGCCGGCTCTTCCCTGCCGAGAAGGCCGCCCCCATCATCGCGGCGGGGCGCATCGTGCAGGAGCGCTTTGGCATGTTACTGACCGCCGGTATCCTCCCGGAAGAGCGCGCGGTATTCTCCCACATGCTGGGGACGATAGAACACAATCTGACCCTGGCGGGAGTAGAAGAAGGAGGTGCGCCACTGTGATCGAGACGGTCCTTGTCTGTCTGCTGGCCGGGTTGGGCGCGGGCGTGGGCACCGGGTTTGCCGGTATGAGTGCCGCCGCCGTCATCAGCCCCATGCTGGTCACGTTCTTAGGAATAGATCCCTATATGGCGGTGGGTATTGCGCTGGCCAGTGATGTGCTGGCCAGCGCCGCATCGGCCATTACCTATGGCCGCAACAAGTGTTTAGACATCCGCAACGGCCTGTGGATGATGGCCGCTGTCCTCCTGTTTACCGTGGTGGGGAGTGGATTGGCCAGTCTGGTCCCCAAAACGACGATGGGTAATTTCTCTGTCTTTATGACACTGCTTCTGGGCATCAAGTTCCTTGTGCGCCCGGTGATGGAACCAAAGAAGCGCCTCCTGCAAGCCAGTGCACGCCAAAAGTCCTGCCGCTCCCTGCTTGCAGGGGCGCTGGTGGGGATGATCTGCGGTTTCGTGGGTGCGGGCGGCGGCATGATGATGTTGCTCGTCCTCACATCGGTGCTGGGATACGAATTGAAGACCGCCGTGGGTACCAGCGTCTTCATCATGAGCGCCACGGCACTCACCGGGGCCGCCAGCCACTTTGCGATCGGCGGTGCACCGGACTGGACGATCTCGCTCCTGTGTGCCGGAAGCACCCTGCTTTTCGCCCAGATCTCTGCCCTGTTTGCCAATAAAACAAGCCCCAAGGTGCTGAACCGCATCACCGGTGGCATCCTGGTCGTGCTGGGGGCCGCGATCCTTTCTGTCAATTATCTCACATAAGGGCCCTCTCCCGTGCAAAATATATCAACAACATGTGTAGTTTAACTTGACAAATGTTGCCGAATAGGTTATAATAACCACAACATCTTCCCTGTACATAAAAGGAACGGAAATAAAATGGAACGAAAAACTGATACCCGTGTGATCCGCACCAAACATCTGCTGAACGAAGCATTGCTCGCCCTGATGGAGACCACCCACTTTGCCAAGATCACGGTGCAGGACATCTGCCGACGGGCCGGCATCAACCGTGTGACCTTTTACAAGCACTATCAGGATAAATATGATCTGCTGGCCGATTGCTATGCCCACATCATCCGCACGGTGGTGACCGACATCAAATGGACATCCATGTTGCCGGAGGGCGGTCTGCGCCCGTACTTTGCCCGCATGGCAGAGCGACTGGTAGATGAGTGCTGCCAGCGCCGCTCCCTCATCCATTCCCTGATGATGCAGGAAAACAGTCTGATGCACGGCATCATCGAAGAGGGCATCAAAAAGGAGAACCTGGCGCTGGTCGAATTGCTCTCCCACTACCGGACGCCGCGCTACCAGCCGGAATTCATCGCTTCCTGCATCGGGGGCACCCTATCTACCCTGATCGTTTACTGGCTCCGGCACGAGAAGACCTATCCGCGCGAGCGCTTCGTCCAGGATCTTGTCCAGTTGATCGATGACATGGTAGAAAAAAACGTCCTCTTCACCGACCCCGACGCGCAGGAAAACTGACGCGCATAGGCCCCCGCAAAAAAACTCTTGACATTTTGCCCGCTGTGTGGTATCATATCAGCACAAGGGCACCGCCGGCGGGTACGCCCGACACAATAACATATCGTCTGCCACCGGGTAGACAAGCAAAGCATTCCCTGCACATCGTTAGGTCTTAGAAGATGTGCAGTGAGTGCTATTTTTTTATTTTTGGAGGAAAGAACATGCAACATCTCTTTGGTAAGATCCGGCACTATTTCAGCAAGGGCGAACTGCTTTTATGGGGGGCGTCGGTTGCGGCGATCCTTGCGGCCTTTTTTCTCTTTGACCGTGAAAACTATTTGGCGCTCCTTGCTTCCTGCATCGGCGTCACCTCACTGATCTTCAACGTGCGCGGCAATCCGCTGGGCCAGATCCTGATGCTGTTGTTCAGTCTGATCTACGGCATCATCTCCTATTCCTGCGCCTATTATGGAGAAATGGCGACCTATCTGGGCATGACCGCCCCCATGGCGCTCTTTGCCTTCATCGCCTGGATACGGAACCCCTATGAGGGGAACCGGGCCGAGGTCAAGGTCAACCGGTTGCGGGGGCGGGAGATCTGCCTGATGTGCGTCTTGACCATCCTGGTCACATGGCTGTTCTACTACATCCTGGCCGTCTGGGAGACGGCCAATCTGCTCCCCAGTACCATATCTGTTACGACCAGTTTCCTTGCCGTATATCTGACATTCCGCAGAAGCGCCTATTACGCCCTGGGCTACGCCGCCAACGACATCGTGCTGATCGTGCTGTGGTGCATGGCCACGGCCGAGGACCCGGCCTATATTTCCGTGGTCGTCTGCTTTTCGGTATTCCTCTTGAACGATCTCTACGGTTTTATCCGCTGGCGCCAGATGCAACGGCGGCAGGAAAAGATCCTGCACTAAAAGGACCGTGCGGCACCCACAGGCGAGTGCCGCACGGTCCGTTTGTATAAGGGAAAGCAGAGGCATTACGGCGCAAATTGGCTGTTATACAATTGGGCATAGAAGCCATTCTGCGCCAGCAGGGCGGCATGTGTCCCCTGCTCTATCACGTTCCCATCCCGCATGACGAGGATGAGATCTGCCTCACGAATGGTAGAGAGGCGGTGCGCTACCACAAAACTGGTACGCCCCTGCATCATGCGGTCAAAAGCCGACTGGATACGCATCTCTGTGCGGGTATCGATCGAAGAAGTCGCCTCATCCAGGATCAGCATAGGCGGCAGGCACAGCATCACACGGGTGATGCAGAGCAACTGCTTTTGCCCCTGTGAGAGGCTCCCACCATCCTCACCGATGACAGTATCATACCCCTGCGGCAACCGACTGATGAACCCGTGGGCGTGCGCGGCGCGGGCGGCGGCCTCCAGTTCCTCCTGCGTTACATCCGGCCGGCCCAAGGTAATGTTCTCCCGGATGGTGCCGGCGCGCAACCAGGTATCCTGCAACACCATGCCATATTGCCGGCGCAGAGAATGGCGCGTGACAGAGCGGATGTCCTCTCCATCCACCGTGATGCTACCGTCGCAGACATCATAAAAGCGCATCAGGAGATTGATCAGCGTCGTTTTTCCACACCCGGTAGGGCCAACGATAGCGATCTTCTGCCCCGGCTGTACATGCAGTGTGAAATCGCGGATCAGGGGGCGCTCCGGCGTATAGGAAAAGGCCACATGCTCTGCATCGACCCGCCCGGACACCAGGGCCAGCTCGGTAGCGCCGGGGGCATCCGGGCGCTCCTGCTCTACTTCCATCAGGGCAAAGACGCGCCCGGCGCAGGCAAGCGCATTCTGCAATTCGGTGATCACACCGGAGATCTCATTGAACGGCTTGGAATACTGGTTGGCATAGCTGAGCAGGCAGGTCAATTGCCCCACGGTGATAGAGAGCCCGAGGACCGGCCCGATCACAGAAAAGGCGCCAGTCAATGCCACGGCGGCATAGACGATACTGTTAAGGCACCGCGTGGAGGGATTGGTCAGAGACGAAAAGAAGGTGGCGCGCAAAGAAGCCTTTTCCAGCCGCCCGTTTACCTCCCGGAAACAGGAAAGGACCGCTTCCTCCTGTCCAAAGGCCTGCACGACTTTCTCCCCGCCGATCATCTCATCCATCAGGGCCGTCTGTTCTGCGCGGACGGCAGACTGCTCCTGAAACATATGATAAGTGCGCGAGGCAACGAAGCGTGCCACGAACAGAGACAGCGGGGTCAAGACGACCACGATGGCGGCCACGCCGGGGTGAATGGAAAGCATGAACCCCAATGTCCCCACGATGGTCAAAAGGCCAGTGAAGAACTGGGAAAATCCCAGCAACAGGCCATCGGAGAACTGATCAGCATCGGTGATGACACGGCCGACGATGTCCCCCTGCGGATGGCTATCCAGATATGAGAGGGGCAGGTGCTCCAGGTGGGCGAAGGTCTCCTGCCGCAGATCCCGCACCACCTGATACGCGATGCGGTTGTTCAGGGCGTTCATGAGCCAGGTTGCGGCCGCCGTGATGAGAACGAGCACGGCGATCTGCGCCAGGCGGGCCATCAACAAGGAAAAGTCCACGCCGCTGTCCGCCGTCATACTATCGATGGCGTCGCCGCAAAGGATCGGAACGACCAGCGTCAGCGCCACCGAGACCGCCCCCAGCAACAGTGACAGGAGCAACAGTGCCCAATACCGGCGAATGTAGCGCAACACCTTTTTCCAGGTGCCGGGCGCCGCTTTTTTCTTGCTATCAGCCATGGGCGTTCTCCTTTCCATTTTCCTTTTTATATTGCGAGGCATAGATCTCCTGATACACTTCACAAGTCTGCAACAGCTCCTCATGCCGGCCAAGGCCGACCATCTTACCTTCATCCAGCACCACGATACGATCCGCATGGGCAAGAGAAGAGGTGCGCTGGGACACCACGAAGACCGTGGGGTGATAGTCCAGAGTGCGCAGTGCCTGGCGGAGGGCGGCATCTGTTGCATAATCCAGCGCGGAGGAACTGTCATCCAAGATCAGTATCTGCGGGCGCCGCACCAGCGCGCGGGCGATCGTCAGACGCTGGCGCTGTCCACCGGAGAGGTTGCGGCCTCCGGCCTCCAGCATAAAGTCCAGACCGCCGGGTTTTTCCTGTACAAAATCCTCCGCTTGCGCCAGGCGAAGAGCCTCGTGCAATGCCGCGTCATCGGCATCTGCCTGCCCATATTGCAGGTTTTCCCGTATCGTGCCGCGAAAAAGCATGGCATGCTGTGGCACCAGACCGATCTGGAGGCGCAGGTCTGCCAGCGGATAAGAGGATACCGGCTGCCCATGGAGATACACCGCGCCGTCACTGGCATCGTAGGCGCGATACAACAGCCCCACGCAAGAAGATTTGCCGGAGCCGGTGCCACCGATGATACCGACCGTTTCCCCTGGGGCGGCAGAAAACGACAGGTGGGAAAGCGACTCACCCGAGGCGCCACGATAACGCAGGGAGACATCCCGCAGTTCCACGGCCGGGGCACCCGGCACCGGTGTGGGGACCGTACTTCCCTGCTCCACTTCCGTTGGGATATCCATGATGGCAGAAATGCGGCGGGCGCAGGCGACACTGCGCGTCAAGTTGATGATCAGGTTAGCCAGTTTGATCAGTTCCACCAGGATCTGGGACATGTAGTTATACAGGGCCACGACCTGGCCGCCGGTCAGCACGCCACTATCGATACGGACGGCCCCTGCCCACAGGAGCCAGATGATCGCACCATTGATCATGGCATAGGTCAGGGGGTTCATGGCGGCAGACAGGCGCCCCACGTAGCGCTGGGCGGAGGTCAAGGCCTGATTGCGTTCTTCAAAAGAGCGGATCTCCTCTTCCTCACGGGCAAAGGCACGCACCACACGCGCCCCGGACAGGTTCTCCCGCACCAGCCCGGTGACGCGATCCAGCCGCCCCTGCACCCGCTGATAGAGCGGGATGCACCACAGCATGATACCGAAAACGACCACGGAAAGCGCCGGGATCGTCGCCGCGAAGATGAGCGCCGACTCTCCATCTATGGTAAAGGCCATGACCATGGCGCCGAAGACAACGAAGGGGGAGCGCAAGAGCAGGCGCAGTGTCAGGTTCAGGCCATTTTGCACCTGGTTCATATCGCTGGTCAGACGCGTGAGCATGGTAGAGGTGCCCAGCGTATCCAGTTCTGTATACGGCAGATGGCTGATGTGTGTGAAGAGCGCATCCCGCACCCGCGCCGTAAAGCCGACAGAAGCACGCGCGGCAAAGTACTGTGCGATAACAGAGAATCCCAGGCCGAGCAGGCCATGCCCGACCAGCCGCAGGGACATGCGTAAGATATAGTCCCCATCCCCTTGCGCAATGCCACGGTCGATGATATCGGCAACGATCAGGGGGACGAGCAGTTCCAGCAGTGCCTCGCACAGTTTGAACAGGGGGCCCAAGATGCTCTCCCACCGATAATCCTTCAAATAACAAAACAGTTTTTTCAAGATCTATCTCCCGCGCATGCAAAGAGGGGCTTGCCGCTGGCAGCCCCCTTGCATGCTCTCTTATGTCAATATGTACCTATTATATATCTTTACAGTTTCTGGCTGGTAGAACGCAACGTAACGTCATGGTAGCCACCCTCTACGATACTGGTGGCAGAGACCAGCGTCAGTTTGGCATTCTTTTGCAGATCCGGGATGTTGATGACGCCCACATTGCACATCGTGGACTTGACCTTATACAAGCTCTTGGCCACGTTATCGTGCAAAGAACCGGCATACGTCACATAAGAGTCTACGCCCTCTTCAAAAGAGAGTTTGGCCTTGCCCGCCCAGGTCATAGCGCTGCCAGTTGCGGGCGCGGTTGGATCCTTCTCCCCAATACTCCTTGACATACTGGCCATTGACCATCAGTTTGGGCGTCGGGCTTTCATCAAACCGTGCAAAATACCGGCCCAGCATAATGAAGTCGGCCCCCATGGCCAGTGCCAACGTGATATGGTGATCGTGCACGATGCCACCATCCGAGCAGATCGGCACATAGATGCCGGTCTTTTCAAAATACTCGTCCCGCGCGGCGGCCACCTCGATCAGTGCGGTAGCCTGTCCACGGCCAATGCCCTTGGTCTCCCGCGTGATGCAGATAGAACCGCCGCCGATACCGACCTTGACGAAATCTGCCCCGGCCTCGGCCAAGAACAGGAAGCCATCCCGGTCTACCACGTTACCGGCGCCCACTTTCACACTGTCGCCATACTTCTCACGGATAAAATCGATGGTCTTCTTCTGCCAGCAGGAATACCCCTCAGAAGAGTCGATGCACAGTACATCTGCCCCGGCCTCCACCAGCGCGGGCACGCGCTTCTCATAATCCAGCGTGTTGATACCGGCGCCGACCATGTAGCGCTTTTCAGCATCCAGGATCTCCATAGGATTTTCCTTATGCTGAGAATAGTCCTTACGGAACACGAAATACAAGAGGCGGCCATCATCGTCTACGATGGGCAAGGAATTCAATTTATGATCCCAGATGATATCATTGGCCTCTTTGAGCGAGGTATTGCGCCCGGCCACGATCAACTGATCCAGCGGGGTCATGAAACTGGTGACCGGCAAGGTGGTCTCCATACGGCTGACGCGGTAGTCACGCCCTGTCACGATCCCCAGCAATTTCCCGTTCGGCGTGCCGTCATCGGTCACGGCCATGGTGGAATGGCCATTCTTCTCTTTCAGGGCCAGCACATCCTCCAGCGTAGCATCGGGGCGCAGATTGGAATCACTGACCACGAAACCAGCCTTATAACTCTTGACGCGTGCGACCATGGCGGCCTCATCCTCTATGCTCTGAGAGCCGTAGATGAAGGACATACCGCCCTCTTTGGCCAATGCGATCGCCATGGTGTCATTGGACACCGACTGCATGATGGCAGAGACCAGCGGAATATTCAGGGAAACAGCGGGTTCCTCCCCCCGCCGATACTTGACCAGCGGAGTACGCAGTGTGACGTTGGCAGGAATACACTCCGGCGAGGTGTATCCAGGAATGAGCAGATACTCATTAAAGGTGTGTGACGGCTCGTTGTAATAATGTGCCATTTTTTCTCTCCTTTTTCTGTTGTTCCGTGACCGGGATCGCTTCCTGTGCGCCAGGAACGCATTGATTACTTATTATACCACTACGAAGGGGGATTTGTCAACCATTCTACCCGATTTTCCCCGTATAAATAAATCCCTGTGACAATTATTGGCGTTTTTTGCGGCGCAAACGGTCACAAAAACGCGCAAGGCAGGCATCCAGGG
>CAYXDB010000035.1:0-13763 GCA_964463735.1 uncultured Ruminococcus sp.
ATTGGGGGGCAGCTTGCAGTAGTATTCTACCGGCAGGTGGGTCTCCGGGTCGCGGTACAGGCCGATGTGGCCGACGCGGGCGACCGGTACCAGGTTCAGAAGTCCGTCTACCATGCCCAGGCCGGCCCGCAGGATCGGCACGATGGCCAGTTTCTTACCGGCGATCTGCTTTTCCACAGCGCGGGAGACCGGGGTGGTGATCTCTACGTCTTCCAGGGGCAGGTCACGCGTGACCTCATAGCCCATCAGCATGGCGATCTCGTCCAGCAACTGGCGGAAATCCTTGGAACTGGTACTGCTCTTGCGCATGATGGTCAGCTTGTGCTGGATCAGGGGGTGGTCGATGATGTGCAGTGTGCTCATAGATTCGTCCTTTTCTTTCTTTTTAGTTTCAGCGCCTGCGCTTATATGTGTGACTTTATTATACACGCTACGCGCCCGTTTTGCAAGAGCGCGGCGGCATGTTTTTCATTTTTCTGCCGTTTTTCGACAAAGGCCCGATACCAGGGGGCATGCGTCACTCGGCCAGGACATGTGCCTGCCGCAGGGAGTCAAGGAACTTGGCGATATCCTGCCGCGCCGTTTCCTCGTCCACCTCGTATTCGGAGAGCAGGGCGGTAAGGAGCGCCCCTTCGGTCGTCTCCTCTTCCAGATGGCGCCACAGGAAGGCGCTGGTCTCATTCAGGGTGAACATACCGTGGAAATGCTCGGCGGCTTCTTCTACCGGCACCACCACGGCACTGCCGGCTATCTCGCGCAACATAAAATTGGGTTGGATCTTCATCATGATCCTCCTTTTATAGGATTTGTCAGGGTCGTGTAGGACAGGGCGGCGGCCTCCTGCGATATGTTACAGCCCAGCACGTAGACGGGCACGTGGCGCAACAGGGCATCGGTCAGGGAAAGCGTCTTGTCCATCTCGGCCGCCGTTTTGGGGCGGAGCAATTGGTGGAAGATGCGCTCCACGGCCTCGCTTGCCAGGAGCGGGCGGATGTAGTTCTCCTCGCTACGCTCTAAGAAAGTGAGCGCTGCCAGCGGGGCGCGGCGATTGGTATTCCACCCTTCTTTCCCGCACCAGGGGGTGCCGTAGGCGTAGAACTGCCCGTCCCGGAGCCGTAGGATCGGCTTGTCGCCATTGATGACCGTCACAGCCTCCCCGTAATACTGGCGCCACAGGGCAATATGGGTGCTCTTGCCCGTGCCACTGGGGGCCGAAAAGGCATAGGCGCGCCCGCCCGTCTCCACCACGGCGGCATGCACCAGCATGGCGTCATAGGGCAGGATGGCCGTGCAGATCCGCCGGTACAGGCAGATGCTCTCGTGATAGCCTAAGGAAAAGCGGGGCTGTGCGGCGTGGGAGGAAAGGATCTCCTCCTCCGGGACGGAGAGCACCAGGTCCGGTGTGGCATCTCCCTCTATGGCATACGGGGCGCATTGGCGGGGGGTGTGGTCGTAGTGGGTCTGCAGATCAAAGACAAGATCGGCAATACGGTACAGGGCCATGGTATACTCCTTGCAGGCAAAAAGCGGCGAACAGATGACTGCACGCCGCTTTTTCGGTTGTTTTAGTGAACGATGCAGCGCTCGGTATCGATGTCAAAGATGTGCAGGCGGCTGGTATCCATTGCCACCTTGACCGTGTCACCGGCGCGGGAGGAAGAACGGGGGGATACGCGGGCGACCAGGTTGTTGGTGTCTTCATCCTGGCCCTTATAGCGCAGGTACAGGAAGATCTCGGCACCCATCAACTCGGTGACGTCGATATCCACGTCGATCACGTTCTCCGGCATGCTTGCCAGATACATCGGCTCATCATGGATGCACTCGGGGCGCAGGCCCAGCACCACATCGTGGTCGATATATTCTTTCAGGGCAGGATTGTTGGATTTCTCCGGCGGGAGCTTCAGCGTGTTGGCACCGAAACTGACGTACAGGTCGTCGCCCTTCTGGGTCAGGCGCGCGTTGATGAAGTTCATCTGCGGCGTGCCGATAAAGCCGGCCACGAACGTGTTTACCGGATAGTCATACAGGTTCTGCGGGGTATCTACCTGCTGGATCAGACCGTCTTTCATGACCACGATACGGCTGGCCATCGTCATAGCCTCCGTCTGGTCGTGCGTCACGTAGATGAAGGTGGTACCGACCTTCTTGTGGATCTTAGTCAGCTCCGTTCTCATCGAGGCACGCAGCTTTGCATCCAGGTTGGACAGCGGCTCGTCCAGCAAGAAGACCTTCGGGTTACGCACGATGGCGCGGCCCAGTGCCACACGCTGTTTCTGACCGCCGGAAAGCGCCTTCGGCTTTCTTTCCAGCAGGTGGTTGATATCCAGGATGCGGGCGGCCTCTTCCACGCGGCGTTTGATCTCCTCCTTCGGGATCTTGCGCAGCTTCAGACCAAAGGCCATGTTCTCAAACACGGTCATGTGCGGGTACAGAGCATAGTTCTGGAACACCATCGCGATATCGCGATCCTTCGGTGCTACATCGTTCACCAGCGTGTCACCGATGAACATCTCACCTTCACTGATCTCCTCCAGACCGGCGATCATACGCAGGGTCGTGGATTTACCGCAACCGGAAGGGCCGACCAGGACGAGGAACTCCTTGTCCTTGATCTCCAGGCAGAAATCCGATACGGCGGTCACACCGCCCGGGTATTTTTTATAAATGTGCTTCAGGGAAAGACTGGCCATCTTATTTCCTCCTTGTGGGTATGGCAACCCATATTGTTCTTCTATATTATAGCAGGTTTTTTGACAAAAGAAAAGGGGGCAACTCGCCAAAGTTTCTCCCCTGAATTTGTGCACCGTGCACAAATTCAGGGATTTTTATGTGAAAAAACGCGATGTGACAAAAAGCTTTTTATTAATATATTAAAAGATTTTTCATCAGGCCGGGTCGTGCGGCATGTTCTTGCGGGTCAGGGAGATACGCTTGCGTGCCAGATCCACGCTCTTGATGCGCACCTCGATCACGTCCCCCACCGCGTACAACTCGCGCGGGTGCTTGATGAAGCGGTCGCTCATTTCCGAGATGTGCAGCAGGCCGTCTTCGTGCACCCCGATGTCTACAAAGGCGCCAAAGTCCACTACGTTGCGCACCGTGCCCTTGAGCAGCATGCCTTCCTGCAGGTCCTTCATCTCCAGCACGTCCGAGCGCAGGACAGGGGCGGGGGCACTGTCGCGGATGTCGCGCCCCGGTTTTTCCAGCTCCCCGATGATGTCCAGCAGGGTCGGCTCCCCGCAATCCAGTTGGTGGCACACCTTATCGATCCCGCGCAATTGCACCTTGGTGCGCAGCATGGTGATCTTCCCCTGTCGCACGTCTTCTTCTGTATAATCAAAGAGTTTGAGCAGGCGTTGGGCCAGGTCATAGGACTCCGGATGCACACCGGTGTTGTCCAGCAGCTCGGTCGAGCCGGGGACGCGCAGGAACCCGGCGCACTGCTCATAGGCCTTGGCGCCGATCTTCGGCACCTTCAGGATCTGGGCACGTGTCTCAAACTCGCCGTTCTTTTCCCGGTAGGATACGATGTTCTTGGCGGCCGTCAGATTGATGCCGGCGATGTAGGAGAGCAGGGAATAGGAGGCGGTGTTCACATCCACGCCTACGGCATTGACGCAGTCTTCCACCACGCCGCCCAGTGCCTCAGACATGCGCGCCGGCTTCATATCGTGCTGATACTGCCCCACGCCGATCGCCTGCGGCTCTATCTTGACCAGCTCTGCCAGCGGGTCCTGCAACCGCCGCGCGATCGATACGGCAGAGCGCTCCGTCACGTCAAAATCCGGGAATTCCTCTGCCCCGAGTTTGGAGGCGGAATAGACGCTGGCGCCCGCCTCGCTGACGATGGTATATTTTACATCCTGGTCCAGCGTTTTCAGCGTCTCCGCAATGAACTGCTCGCTCTCGCGGGAGGCGGTGCCGTTCCCGATGGCCACCACGTCCACCCCGTATCGGCGGATGAGGCGCACCACGGTCTCACGGCTGCGGGGGATGTCCTCACGCGGCTTGGTGGGGTAGATCACCGCCGTCTCCAGCACCTTGCCCGTCGCATCCACCACCGCCAGTTTGCAACCGGTGCGGTAGCCGGGGTCGTACCCCAACACGGTCTTGCCCTTGATGGGGGAGATCATCAGCAGGTTGCGCAGGTTCTCGGCAAACACCTTGAGGGCCCCCTCACTTGCCTCGTCAAACAGCGCGGCGCGGATCTCCCGCTCGATAGCCGGGAAGATCAGGCGGTCATAACTGTCGCGGATCGTGTTCATCAGATAGGGGACCGCCTCGCTCTCCTTACATGTGATGATGTGGGCGGCCAGGCGCGCGATGGCATCCTCGACCGGCACCTCGATCGCGACCTTCAGGAATTCTTCTTTTTCCCCGCGGTTGATGGCCAGCACCCGGTGCTGGCGCAGTTTGCGGATCGGTTCACGGAAGTCGTAATAGTCCTTGTAGACGGAGTCTTCCTCCCCGGTGGCTTTAGCCGTCAGGTCGCCATGTTCGGTCACATACGTGCGGAGCATCTTGCGCAGGTCTGCCTGGTTGGCGATGTCTTCCGCCAGGATGTCACAGGCACCGGCCAGCGCTTCTTCCGCACTGGCCACGCCCTTTTCCTCATCGATATAGGTAGCGGCCAGTTCCGGGATGGTGGGGGCATAGGTGGGGCGCTGCTCCATCAGGGCCTGGGCCAGCGGCTCCAGCCCGCGGTCGCGCGCTACGGAGGCACGCGTCTTCCGCTTGGGGCGGAAGGGGCGGTAGATGTCTTCCAATTCCACCAGGGTCACGGCGCGATCCAGGGCCGCTGTGATCTCCGGGGTCAGCTTTTCCTGCCCTTCGATCAGGGCAGAGATCTCGGCCCGCCGCTCATCCAGTTTGCGCAGGTAGCCCAGGCGCTCTTCCAGCGTGCGCAATATCACGTCGTCCAGACTGCCGGTCACCTCCTTGCGGTAGCGGGCGATAAAGGGGACGGTGTTGCCCTCGTCCAGCAGGGCGACGGTCTTTTCCACCTGTTCCTCTTTCAGGTTCAATTCTTTGGCCAGTACCTTAATAATATCCATGTTCTTCTCCTTTTAATCGGTGGCATGCTGTAAAAGTGCGATCTCGTCTGCGGTGGCGGGGCGGGTCTGCCCCTGCGGGAGAGCAGGGTCCAGTGGGATACCGGCGAAGGATATGCGGCACAGGGCCGTTACGTGACTGCCACAGGCCTCTACCATACGTTTGATCTGGTGGTACTTCCCCTCCGTCAGGAGGATGGTCCCTCCGCGCCGGTCATCCTGGCAGTGCAAGGTGGCACTCTTGCAGATCTCATCCCCCAGCGCCAGCCCCGCGGCAAAGCGCTCTTCCGCCTCCGGCGGCAGGGGCACATCACAGGAAAAAAGATAGCACTTCTCCACATGATGGCGGGGGGAGAGCAGGCGATGCGCCAGGGCGCCGTCATTGGTCAGGAGCATCCAGCCGGTCGTGTCCCGGTCCAGCCGCCCGCAGGGGAAAAGGCCGCGCCCGGCATAGTCCGGGGGGAGCAGATCTGTCACGCAGGGGAGGCGCCCGTCCTCGGTCGCACTGACGTAGCCCTGTGGCTTGTTCAGCCACACGTAATCAAAGCGGTGATAGGGGATCTCCTTGCCGTCCAGGGTGATGATGTCCTCTTCTTCCCGGATGTGGCCGTCGGCGCGGCGGGTGGGGCGCCCGTTGACAGTGATGCGCCCCGCCCGGGCGGCCATGGCCGCCTCTTTGCGGGATAGGGGCGTCGTTGCGGTGATGAAACGGTCCAGCCTCATGCACGGCCTCCTTGCTTGCATTCGTGCGCCGGGCACACCGGCTACTCAGGTTTTCTACATTATATCATGTTTTGCGGCGCAAGTAAAGGGAGATGCAGAAAATTCACAAAAAATTGACGACCCCTCTTGCAATGGGAAAAAAGGTGTGCTATAATGAGGCATATTCTAAAAAAGTAGAACAGAGTAGAGAAGTGCGCGTCAAGTGCCGGCTGGGACGGGGAGTTGCCTGCTGGACGAAGGTGCCCTGCCCGCCCGCGTGGCGTGGGGGACCGCGGTGTGTTTCTCGCATCCCGCTGTTTGCGCTGGGCGTGCTTTGTGGCGGCCTCCTGTGCAGATACGTGAGAATCTGTGATACGGGAGGTGTTTTTTTATGGCAAATGAAAGACAACGTATGACCTATCGCATGATCGCCAACGCCATGCTGGCGGCACTGTATGTGCTTTTCAGCACCGTGTTGACGATCCGCGTCCCCAACGTGGTGGAGATCTCGCTCGCCAGCCTGCCGGTGCTGCTCGCCGGTCTGGCCTTCGGCCTGCCGGATGCCCTGATGGTGGCGCTGTGCGGCTCTTTTTTGGAGCAGTTGATGAGCGCCTATGGCCTCAGCGCGACCACCCCGCTCTGGATGGCGCCGGTGCTGTTGCAGGCCCTGTGCATCGGGGGGCTGGCCGCCCTGTTGCGCCGCCGCCGCTGGTCGCGCCCGGCACTGATCGTGGCTGTCGTGCTGTCCGAGATCGTCTTGACGGCATCCAACACCGCGGCCCTGTACCTGGATGGGTATCTGATGGGCTATGCGGTCAAGGCATTGCACCTGCTCCTGCCGGCCCGGTTGCTGAACGGCCTGTGCCGCACGGTCCTGTCCTGCGCTGTGGCAGTGCCGCTGATGCCCGTGTTGCAACGGGAATTGTTCACGGCGAGCGCCCCGGCAGAAGAGGACGTGGCAGGGGATGGCGCGACCGAACAGACAGAAGGAGAAGTGGAACGATGATACAGTATCACATCTATCCCGGCGGGCGCCGCCGGATCGTGACCTTCAGTTATGACGATGGGGCGCCCCAGGACGAACGGCTGATCGCCCTGTTCGACCGTGCGGGGGTACGGGCGACCTTCCATCTGAACGGTATGAATTATCGGGGGATGGATGCTAGCGCCCGCGCGGCCGTGCGGGCCCGCTATGCGAAGCACGAGATCGCCTGCCACACCCTGCAACACGGCTGGCCGTCCCGCATGCCGCTTGCCTCCGTCGTGCGTGAAACGATGGAGGACCGCCAGGTACTGGAGGAGATCGCCGGCTACCCGGTCACGGGCATGTCCTATCCCTGCGGTTCGTATGACCGCGGGGTGGAGGACGCGATGGCCGCCTGCGGCATCCAGTACGCCCGCACCACGCAGGACACCATGCGCTTCTGCCTGCCGGAGGACTGGATGGCCTGGCATCCCACCTGCCACCATAAGCAGGCCGCGGCGCTGATCGACCCTTTTCTGGCCAGTTTGGAGTCGGAATGGAGCCACCCGCTGTTTTATATCTGGGGGCATAGCCATGAGTTCCGCTGTGAGGAAGACTGGGCCGCCATGCAACAGATCTTAGACCGCCTGGGCGGCAATGATCGCATCTGGTACGCCACCAATGGGGAGATCTATCAATATATGCAGGCCCAGCGTGCCCTGCGGATCACGGTGGATGAGAGGGTGCTCTATAACCCTACGGCCATACCCGTGTGGGTCGAAAAAGATAAAAAACAGGTCATCTGCATCCCGGCAGGAGAGATCGTGCGCCTTTCCTGATCGCTGTTGCTGCGTAAAAGGGGCTTTTGGCGAAAAGAACAGGGAATTCTGCTCTATGTACCCACCCATGTGTTGTGAAACAGCCCCCGCGCAAAGATCGCGCGGGGGCTGTTTCATGCAGGGCGACGGGTCAAGTTCCTTGCTTTTGCACCGTTTTGGTGGTGTAGACGCGTGCCAGACCCTCGGTAGAGGTCTCGCGATAGCCGGCTTTCATATCCAGGCCAGTCTGGTACATGACGGCCACGATCTGGTCAAAGGATACTTTGTGCTTGCTCTCCAGTGAGCGTGCCAGCATCACCGCATTAAAGGCCTTGATGCTGGCCATGGCATTGCGCTCGATGCACGGGATCTGTACCAGCCCCAGCACCGGGTCGCAGGTCAGGCCCAGATTGTGTTCCAGCCCGATCTCGGCGGCGCATTCGATGCCGGAGAAGCCCAGTTCATAGATCTGCGCCAGGGCCGCCGCCGCCATGGCGCAGGCGACCCCGACCTCGGCCTGGCATCCGCATTCCGCCCCGCTGATAGAGGCATTCTGCTTGACCACATTGCCGATCACACCGGCCACGGCCAGTGCGCGCAGGATCTCTTCCTGCGGCACGCCGCAGTCGTGGTGCATGTAATACAGCACCGCGGGCAGGATACCGGCAGAACCGCAGGTCGGCGCGGTCACGATCACGCCGTTGGCGGCATTTTCTTCGGCCACGGCCAGGGCGTAGGCAGAGACGCGCCGGTTCTCATGCAGGAGCGCCGGCTCGAATTTCGTATTCTCGCGATAAAGGGAGGAAGCCTTGCGGGCAAGCGACAGCCCGCCGTCCAGTACGCCACCGCGCCCCAGGCCGCGTGCAACGGCCTCCTGCATCACCTGCCAGACCTGGGCCAGGTAGGGATAGATATCCGGCTCATAATGCTCCACATATTCCGGCAGGGTCATGGCGTTCTCCTGTAGAAAGCGGGCCACCGCGGAGAAGTCCTTCTCCGGGTAGATCTCTCGGTCTTCCTCCGGCGCCACGCCCTGGATCACCACACTGCCGCCCCCCACGCTCATGGCCTCCACGCACGCATCGGCCTCTCCTGCACGATAGATCTTCAGGAAATTGGGATGCGGGAGTTCTTGGCGGCCCGTGCAAAAGCAGATCTCGGTGCCCTCTCCCAGCACCTCACGCAGTACACGGTCGGTGCCGTGCCCCCGGCCGGTCAGCGCCAGGGAGCCGAACAGTTCTACACGATAGGGGCCGTCCCCGTAGGTGCGGCGGGTATATTCTGCGATGCGCTGCGGGCCTATCGTATGGGACGAGGACGGCCCGCGGCCGATCTTGTATAATTCGCGGAGCGATCTCATATACGCCTTTCTCCTTGCTGTGTTTTATCCAATTATACCACAGACCCGCCCCGCATTGCAAGCCCCAGGGAAAATATCGCCCTTTGGCATCGCGCTCTCCCCCCTTGCAGGGGGCAAGAGGGGAAAAAACAGAAAAAACAGTTGATTTTTTTCTTCATATCGCTTACAATATAAACAGAAGACATGCAGCCGTGCACCGGCAGAAAGGAGAGAGCATGAAAAAGACGATCTGCAAAAAGGAATACGACACCGCCTGCGCTACCCTGGTAAAGAAGTTCACATGCGGTGCCTACGGCGAGGCAGAAGGGTATGAAGAGACCTTGTATTGCCTGCCGGATGGATGCTATTTCCTGTATGTGAACGGGGGTGAGGCATCCCCGTATCCGCAGGAGGACATCCGCCGTATCTCCCGCGCCAAAGCGGAAGAATGGCTGGCCGCCCATTGAGCGATCCCCTAAGAACACCCGCCGGGTATTTTCCGGCGGGTGTTCTGCTGTGCAGGCATATTATCCCCGCTGTTGCATAGAATAGGGAAAAACAAAAGGGGGTGGATGTATGAAGGGCATGCATCGCAGGGCCGGGGCGTGCCCGGTACCCGATACCGCCCGTCCTATCGGACACACGGGTGGGGGCATGGGTGGCGAAGACGGGGGCGTGTGGCGTGAAACGGGTATAGTGCGGGAAGGTGGCGTGCCGGTGCTGATCTGGCGCATGGCGCTCCCGTGCCCGGCGCAAGAAACAGGGGCGGGGCAGGAGGCGGCTGGCCTGCGGCGCGTGGCCGCAGGGTACCGCGCCATGGCAAGGCAGATCTGCCCGCGCATCACAGAAGAGGGCGGCGGCCGGGCGGCGGCGGTCTATCGTGCCGACCCGGACCGGCGCAAGCGCTTTACCTTTGCCCCCTATATTTTGCATATGACGTGTGAGGTGACGCAGGGGCACAGTGGCCTGTTCTGCGTGCGGCGCACGGTGATGCTCTGCCGCCGGGGGCAGGTGCTGGGGCGCCGGGAGATGGGGGAGGCATTTGACGTGCGCACCGGCCGCCTCCTGTCTCCGCTTTCCCTGCGCCTGCGGGGCGTGCAATGGAGGGGAGCGGCCTCGCCCGTTTCTGCGGCACACGCCCGCCCGGCGGCCCTTGGCCAGTGGTGGGCGGCGCGGCGCGGGGTCGTTGTGACGGGAGATGGGATGGCCCCCTACACCGCGCCGGAGGGGTGCTTTGCCCGGCGCGGCAAATGCATAGCCGGGCGCGCCGCAAGTCACGCCATAATATAGACAGGAAGAAAACTGTACATTTTTGCTGGAAACATGTGTAAAATGAATTTTTGCGTCAAAAATCCTGCAAAATGACCCGGGCGTGTCCTGGGGGAGAAACGGTGCCGTTTGCATACACTTTGGCTATGTATATATTGGTATGTATGTTTTTTGCAAAAACCTATTGCATTTTTGGGCAGAGCATGGTAGAATAGAATCAACGCATCCTGTAAAATTGCAGGCATTGCCCCCGGATTTATGCAAAAATGCGGTGGGGCGGTGTAAACAGGTGGAACCGTGGAAAAGGAAGGTGCCATGGATGGAAGATATGATGCAAACGGCGCTGGAACAGATCCGGCAGGCAGAACAGCAGGCAGATGACCTCCGGCGGGACGCCGGTGCGGCCTCGCGCCGCCGCCTGGCAGAGGCAGAAGAAGCGGCACGTGCCCAGGTGCGTGCGGCAGAGGAGCAAGGGGCATCTCTGCGGCGCACGGCACGGCAGGAAGCTGAGCAGGAGGCGGCCACCCTCCTGGAGGACGCCCGCCGCCTGGCCGAAGCAGAGGCCACACGCGCCTGTGACGCGGCCGTGGCCAGAATGCAGGCGGCACACGACCTTATCATGCAGGAGATACAGGCATAATGGCAATGGTAGAAATGCGGCACCTGACCGCCTTCGTCCTGGAGGGGGAGAAGGACAGGCTCATCCGCCGCTTGATGCAGTTGCGCTGTCTGGAAGTGACAGCCCTGCCCGAAGAAACGGTGGCCGGGGCGCCGGAGGCGTCCGCGGCCCCGCCCTCCCCTTATGAAAAAGAGGCCGCGCGGGTCGATCGGGCATTGGCCCTGCTCCACCAGCGCAGTCGCAGGCGGCCGGGGCGGCAGCGCCCGGGCGCACCGGACGCAGACGCCTATCCCGGGAGCGATGACTATGCCGCGGCACAGGCGCTGCTGGGGCAGGTCGAGGCATTGTGCGAGGAAGAAGATGCCTGCCGCGAGCAGCTGGCGCAGAGGGAAAATGAGAACGTGGCGCTTGCCTGCTATGAAAAAGATACCCTTCCGCTTTCCCTGACCGGGACCCGTACCACGCGCCTTTTGCGGGGCGTTTTGCCCGCTGGCGCCAGTGCTACGGCGCTGGAAGAGGAATTGCTGGCGCATGACGGGGTACTGTTCCCCCTCCATGCTGACGCCACCGGCACCTATGTGACCCTGCTGTATCATGAAGATGAGGAAGAGGAGATCCTCCAGGCACTGGGACAGGCCTCCTTCATGCGCCTGTCGATGCCTGCCGTTCCCTGCACGGCGGCGGAGCAGATGCGCAAAAATACAGAAGCGCGGCAGGCGCTCCGCGCCCGCCTGGAGGCATTGCGGGAGGAAAGCGCCCGCCTGGCGGAGCGCTATGATCTGTTGGAAGTATTGTCAGACTACTGCCACACGCGGGCACGGGAGGAAGCGGCGGCGCAAAGCCTGCCGCACACGGCCGCTACCCGATGCCTGACAGCCTGGGTGCCCGCGCCGGATGAAAAGCGGGTCGTCCAGGTGCTGGAGTCCTTCTCCTGCGCCTATACCTTCCGCGCCCCGCGGGAGGGGGAGGACCCACCGGTGCTGTTGCGTAACCCGTCCCTGTTGCACCCGTTTGAAGATGTCATGGCGATGTATTCGCTCCCGGCCTACGGCACGTATGATCCCACCTGGCTCATGAGCATCTTCTATTTTGTGATCTTCGGTCTTATGTTGGCAGACGTCGGCTACGGCCTGATGCTGACGGCGCTGTGCCTGATCGGTCTGCGCGTCCTGCGCCCCACCGGCACGACCCGCCGCCTGATCCAGTTGTTCGCCATATGTGGCGTCTCCTGTATGCTGTGCGGCGCCCTGTTGGGCGGCTATTTCGGTGACCTGCCGGTGGCGCTGGCTCGGGACGTATTCGGGCTGACCGAGATCGGCGGCGTGCCGATCGATGATTGGACGCCGGCCCTGCTCTTTGACCCCCTGAAAGATACGGCAGTCTTCCTGATCGTATCTCTGGTGATGGGTGTGGTGCACATCTCTGTGGGCATGGTGATCCAGATGGTCATTCTTTTCCGGCAGAAGCGGGTGGCCGAGGCCCTGTTTGACGTAGGGGCGTGGCTGGTCATCTTCGCGGGGGTGGCCATCTATTTCCTGCATGCCACCGCCGGCCTGGTGACCGCCGCCATCGGCCTGCTGACCGTGTTCTTGACGCACGGCCGCCATGCAAAGAACCCGATCATGAAGTTCTTGGGCGGCTTT
Source organism: uncultured Ruminococcus sp. (assembly GCA_964463735.1). Lineage (GTDB taxonomy): Bacteria > Bacillota > Clostridia > Oscillospirales > CAG-272 > UBA1740. The sequence goes on from CAYXDB010000035.1 coordinate 12,409, forward strand.
ATGGGCCTTTACAGTTTCATTTCCTATATCTCGGACGTGCTCTCGTATGCCCGCATCATGGCCCTGGGGCTTGCCTCCGCGGTGATCGCCCAGGTCATCAATATGACGGCGGGGATGATCCACAGCGGTGTGGGGGGCGTGATCTTCTTCGTTCTGCTCTTTATCGTGGGCCACGTGGCGAACCTGGCGATCAATCTGCTGGGGGCCTATGTGCACACCAGCCGGTTGCAGTATATCGAATTCTTTGGTAAGTTCTTTGTGGACGGGGGGCGCCCGTTCGTCCCGCTGGAGGCGGTCAGTCAGTATACCGATGCCTCGCGTGAGGCAGAAAACCCAACATAAAAAAGGAGAATGCATATGTTTGAACTGTTTATGAATCCCTATTTTCTGGCGCTGCTGGGGGCGGCTCTGGCCGTGAGTCTGGCGGGTATCGGCTCGGCTAAGGGCGTAGGCCTGGTGGGTGAGGCCGCCGCCGGTCTGCTCTCGGAGGACCCGTCCAAATTCGGTAAGGCGCTCGTCTTGCAGGCCATCCCCGGCACGCAGGGCATCTATGGCCTGGTCGTGGCATTGATGATCTTCTTCAATGCGACGCCGGATATGATCCTGGCCGACGGCATCAAGTACCTGTGCGCTGGCTTGGCCATCGCTATCGCCGGTTACGGCTCTGCCATCCGTCAGGGGCGGGTCGCCGCCGCGGGCGTCAGCCTGATCGCACGCCGCCCGGATCAGTTGGGTAAGGCGATCACCGCCGCCGCGCTCGTGGAGACGTATGCCATTTTTGCTACGCTGATCGCGTTGCTGGTCATTTTGCTCTGATCGTTGAGATGGAAAGGACGGCTACGGTAGCCGGTGTAAGGACAATGAACGGAATTGAAAAGATCACCGAACGGATCCTGGCAGACGCGGCGGCACACCGCACCGTATTGGAGGAGCAGACGGAGAACCAGATAGCGGATATCCAGGAGAAATACGACAGTGAGTGTGCCTATACACTGGCACGCGCCCGCACGCAGGCCGCAAGCGAGACGGAGGAGATCCGTGCCCGCGGGCGTGCCGCCGCCGCGATGGAGCACCGCCGCATCCTGCTCTCCCGCAAGAGCGCCCTGGTAGAAGAGGTCTATCGGCGCGTGGAAGAGACCCTGTATACGATGCCAGCGGAGGAGCGGTTGCGCCTTTCCGCGCATTTAGTGGCACGCACGGTGCGGGAATATCGGGAAGGGCTCTCCCAGCGGGAGGCACTGTATGGCGCGGGGGCGGCCCCGGCGGCATCTACCTATGACATCGTACTGTGTATCGGCGCGTGGAAGCGACCCTGTATACGATGCCAGCGGAGGAGCGGTTGCGCCTTTCCGCGC
>CAYXDB010000036.1:0-13695 GCA_964463735.1 uncultured Ruminococcus sp.
AAATAGCCCATCCCCAGGCCAAATGCCACCACGTGGCCCTGCATCTGTTGCAGGGGGGCACGCATCGTTTCTATCTCGTTTGGTTTGATCGCCATCCATTCTACCCCGCCCTGATACACAGTGGGAAAGGAAAACGGCTCCTCAAAGAAGGCGATCTGCGGCCACTCCCGCCCATCGGCGGCGCGGCGCAGGGGGCCACAGACGAACCCCTCGCCCGGCTGGTAAGTCTGCTCTCCGAAGGACCAGTCCGCATAGCGGGCGGCGGGGACGCGGATATGCTGGTAATAAGGGTCCGACCGATAGATAGCCGGGTCGGCGCGGTGGAACACCGCGGGCAGATAATCGCGCATCAGGCGGCGGTCCTCCTCCCGCGCGTCCTCCAGCCCGGAGGCCGCCCCCATCATCGCGCAAAAGGCTTCCTCCGCCGTCACCCCACAACTCTCCTGTAACTCTTGCAGGGCCTGCGGCGTGACCAGCGTGGGCATCTCGTTCAGATAGGCGGAGAGCAGGCGCATCACGCGGCGGTTGCAGGCAAACATGGCCCGCAGTGCCGCAAAAGCGGCGCGGTCACCCCCGCGCAATTCCAAATGTGGCATCCCTCCGCCCCCTTCCTTGTGGTGTATGGGTCATGCCTGCGTACGGCCGGCAGTGTTCTCCGGGGCGGCGGCCTGCGCGGCCTCTTTTTTCGCGGCCATCTCCGCTTCTCGCGCCACACGGGTGTCGTATAAAGCATGTAAAGAGGCAAGGGCGATGCCTCCCACGGCATTCCCCAGTACCACGACCAGCAGGAACAAAAGGGCCTCCGGCGTCAGGCGTCGTGCCGCGGCAAAATAGAAGATGTCCGCCACCGAATGCTCAAAACCCGCCAAGATGAATACGATGACCCCCAAAAAGACCATCGTGACCCGTACTGCCCCCTCGGTCGCCCGGCGATAGGCCTCCACGGCCAGATAGATCAGCATACAGCAAAAAGCGGAGAGGATGAATACGCGCCACAGCGGTATCTGCAATTTGGCCGTTACCAGCGCACCCGCCTGCCCCATCAATTTCCCGGACAGCAACAGGCCAACGCCACCTGCCCCCACTGCATTCCCTGCCAGGATGACCAGCATCTCGCACAGGCGGCGAAGAGGGGGATCCTTACGCTGGCAGACATAACAGACCTTCCCGGTGAAGAGGTGAAAGCGGAAAAGCAGGACGCTGAACAGCCCGATGGCAAAGAAAATGGCACCGGCGATCTTCTGCACGCCCCCTTCCGCCGCAAGGGGCACATAGACGGAACCGCCAATGGCGATCATGATCCCGGCCAGCACCGACGAAATTGCGATAGTTCCCATAATTTCTCCTCCTTTTTCTTCAGGCAAAACACTAATTGGCGACACACGGGTCGTCCGGCAGGGAGAGAAGCACGGCCAGCGCCTCCTGCATCTGTGCCACCGTAGAGGCCGCATGCAGGCGGGCGCGATACAGGGCCGCATCATGGAACCCGTATAAGAAGCCGGACAGTTGCTTGCGGGATTCCCGCACGGCCTGCGCCTCTCCCTTTTCGCCGACGCGCATCTGTAACATCTCCATAGCCGCCGCGTACCGTGCGGCATAGGTGGACGGGCACACCGCCTGCCCGGACAGCGCCCGGCGCAATGCAGCAAACAGGAAGGGGTCCCCCACGGCGGCACGGCCGATGGCGATGCCATCACAGCCACTCTCCCGCCACCGGTGCAGGGCCGTGGCCACATCCCCCAGATCCCCGTTGCCGATGACCGGAATGGAAACGGCCTGTTTGACCGCCGCAATGACCTCCCAGTCGGCCTGCCCGGCATACATGGCCTGCCGCGTGCGCCCATGCACACAGACCGCCGCGGCGCCGCCCGCCTCGGCGGCGCGAGCCACCTCCGGCGCGTTGATGTGGGCATCGTCCCACCCCGCGCGGATCTTGACCGTCACCGGCAGGGTGACGCGGCGGCACACGGCCTCTACCAGCCGCTGTACCAGCGCCGGTTCCCGCATCAGGGCACTGCCTTCTCCATTCCCGGCCACCTTGTGCACCGGGCACCCCATGTTGATATCGATGGCCACCGGCGCCACACCGCCGGCCGCCCCGGCTGAAAGGCGCTCTGCCGCCTCAGCCATATAGTCCGGCTCCCGCCCGAAGAGCTGCACCGCGCACGGCCCGTCCAGAGGGTCGATCCGCGCAAGGCACGGGGTCTTGCGGTCCCCATAGCACACCGCCTTGGCCGAGACCATTTCCGTGGTGCTGTATTCCGCCCCCATGCGGTGACACAGCGCGCGCAACGCGTGGTCGGTATACCCCGCCATGGGGGCAAGGCACAGGCCGTGTGGCAACACACACGTTCCTAAACGCACCATCTCATCCCTCCTCCCGGGGCGGCACCTGCGTGCCCCTTCACAAAAAGGCGTGGTCGCCCACGCCTTTTATCGTTTATTACTGTGCGTCCTTCATGGACAGGTTGGAACGGCCACGCTCATCGATGCCGAGGAACTTAACGCGTACCTGATCGCCTACTGCAACGACGTCCTCCACCTTTTCAGTGCGTGCCTGCTGCAGTTTGGAGATGTGCACCAGCCCTTCCTTACCGGGGGCATACTCGACAAATGCGCCGATCGGAATGATGCGGGTCACCGTTGCATCATACACCGCGCCCACTTCCGGCTCAAACACGATACCGTCGATGATGCGCTTGGCGGCGTCGGCACTGTCACGGTTCACAGCCGAGATAAAGACAGAGCCATCGTCCTCGATATCGATCTTGGCACCGGTGTCTGCGGTGATCTTCTGGATCACCTTACCACCGGAACCGATCACCTCACGGATCTTGTCCGGATGGATTTTCATGGAGATCATCTTGGGAGCATAGGGAGACACATCCGCACGCGGCTGTGCGATCGCCTTCAAAATGATCTCATCGATGATATAGTCGCGGCCCACATGGGTCGTCTCTAGCGCACGCTTGATGATCTCCGGCGTCAGACCATCGATCTTCAGGTCCATCTGGATCGCGGTGATGCCCTTATGGGTACCGGCGACCTTGAAGTCCATATCGCCGTAGAAATCCTCCAGCCCCTGGATATCGATCATGGTATCGAAGGAGCCATCCTCTGCGGTGATCAGACCGCAGGAGATACCGGCCACAGGTGCAGAGATCGGCACACCGGCATCCATCAATGCCAGCGTAGAGCCGCAGACAGACGCCTGAGAGGTGGAACCGTTGGAGCTGAGGACTTCAGACACCAGGCGCATAGCATACGGGAACTCTTCTACCGACGGCAATACCGGGATCAGAGAGCGCTCTGCCAGCGCACCGTGCCCGATCTCACGCCGGCCGGGGCTACGCAACGGCTTTGCCTCACCCGTCGAATAGCCGGGCATATTGTAGTGATGCATGTAGCGCTTGGAATCTTCGTTATCCAGCCCTTCCAGCCGCTGGGAATCGCTGATCGGCCCCAGGGTCGCTACCGTCAGGACCTGCGTCTGCCCACGGGTGAAGAGGCCGGTACCGTGCGTGCGGGGCAATACGCCCACTTCGGCATGCAGCGGGCGGATCTCATCCATGCGGCGGCCGTCCACGCGCTTCTTATCCTGCAACAGCCAGCGGCGCACGATCTTTTTCTGGATCTTGTAGATCAATTCCGGCAATACCACGGCGATATCCGGGTACTTCTCGCTGAACTTCTCCACGATGTCGTCCTGGATCGGCTGCATCTTGGCATCGCGCACGTTCTTATCGTCCGTGTCCAGTGCCTCCATCACAGCCGCCTCGCAATATGCGAACACCTCGTCAAACATATCGTGATCCAGCTCGCCGGACGGATAGGTGAACTTCGGCTTACCGATCTCAGCCACGATGCCGTTGATAAAGGCGATCAGGCCCTTGATCTCCTCATGCGCCAGCATGATAGCGCGGAACATATCGTCATCCGATACTTCTTTTGCGCCAGCCTCGATCATCACGACCTTCTTTTCACTGGCGGCGACCGTCAATTCCAGCACGCTGTTCTGACGCTGTTCTTCGGTCGGGTTGACCACGAACTGGCCATCCACCATGCCGATGAAGGCGCCGCCGATCGGCCCGTTCCACGGAATGTCCGAAATGGACAGGGCGATCGATGCACCAATCATCGCGGTGATCTCCGGAGAGCAGTCCTGGTCCACCGACATCACCGTCAGGGTCAGCGCCACATCATTGCGCAGATCCTTGGGGAACAGGGGGCGCACCGGCCGGTCGATCACGCGGGAGGTCAGGATCGCCTTTTCGGTCGGCTTTCCTTCCCTCTTGGTAAATCCGCCAGGGATCTTACCAACGGAATACATCTTCTCATCATAATCTACCGACAGGGGCAGAAAATCAATGCCCTCGCGCGGCTTGGGGGAAGCGGTGGCACAGCACAGCACGACCGTATCGCCATAGCGCACAAGGCAGGCACCGTTTGCCAGGCCGGCGACCTTGCCGGTATCGACCGTCAATTCACGGCCGGCATAGGTGTAGTGGTACACTTTGTGGTTCTCAAACATGGGTCCATCCTCCTGAATTTTATATTCTATCTGTTCCGGGAGAAAGGATCTGGCATTTAGCGATAGCCACCAGGGAAACGGCCCCTGATGCCCATGGCTAAATGCTACTTCCCTATCCCGGGCAAGACAGGCGGGAATAAAAAGCACCCAAGCGGGGACGCAGAACGCCCCCGCTTGGGTCGTTTCTTACTTTCTCAGTTCCAGTTTCTCAACGATGGCACGATAGCGGTTGATATCCTTCTTCGTGAGGTAGTTGAGCAGGCTCTTTCTCTGGCCGACCATGCGGAGCAGGCCGCGGTGGCTGTGGAAATCCTTCTTGTTGGCCTTGAGATGCTCAGTCAGGCTCTTGATACGATAGGTCAGAACGGCGATCTGGACCTCCGGCGAACCGGTATCCCCCTCGTGCGTCTTGTACGTGTCAATGATCTGCTGCTTGACTTCCTTTGTCATGATGTTTCACCTTTCTTTCATAATATTGATCCGCCGCGACCTCGGTATACGGCAGGTGAGTTCGGCGTATGGCCTGGTGGCGCGCCGCTTACCCGTATACTGGGGCAGGGTCGAACATGCGTATTATAACATACTTTTTTCATTTTGTAAAGGGGTAGAGGAAATTTTCCTACTCTTTGGAGAAAATTTTTCCTGTTTTTTGCGCAGATGATCGGCAGGAGCGGCGAAAAAACGCCCCGCGGGTATTGACATCTGCGCAAAAAGTCTCTATACTTATAATATACAGCGAGTGCCCGCGCGCAAAAAAGTGCTGGGCGCAGGGGCGCCCGCAGGACGGGAAAGGACCGTGATACGCTATGGAGAAAAAGATACGGGAAGAAGCAAGAGAACTGCCGATCGCAGGAGACTATGATGTGCTGGTGGCCGGCGGCGGGATCGCCGGGATCGCGGCGGCGCTGTCTGCCGCGCGCGCCGGGGCGCGTACCCTGCTGATCGAACGGGAATACCTGCCGGGTGGCCTGGCTACGCTGGGGCTGGTGACGATCTATCTGCCCCTATGCGACGGCTGTGGGCACCAGGTCTCCTATGACATCGCAGAGGAACTGCTCCGCCTCTCGATCGCGGACGGGGCGCCCGCCACCGTCCCACAGGCATGGCTGGAACCGGAGGGGGACATGGCCGCCCGCGCCACCCATCGGTATGAGGTGCAATACGACCCCCATGTATTCGCCGTCCGGGCCGAGCAACTGCTCACCGAGGCGGGCGTGACCCTGCTATACGGCACCACCGTGACGGCGGCCTTCTGCACCGGGGATCAGGTATGCGCCGTAGCGCTGGAGAACAAGGACGGCCGCACGGCGGTGCGCGCCCGTGCCTTCGTGGACTGCACGGGGGATGCCGATCTCTGCGCCCTGTGCGGAGAAGAGACCGCCACCTTCGCACAGGGGAACGTGCTGGCGGCCTGGTATTATGAAACACGGCAGGGGCAGACCCACCTGCATATGTTGGGCTATTGTGACGTGCCGGAGCGGGACAAGACGCCGGAGAATGCGCCGGCACTGCTGACCCCGCGCCGGTACAGCGGCCTGTCCGCCGCCGAACTGAGCGAGCAGGTCATGGCCTCCCACGCGCGGTCCCTGCAGGACTTTCTAAAGGCGGGCGGCGTCAGCCCCACACACGCCCTGGCCACCCTGCCCACCGTGCCGCAGGTGCGTATGACGCGCCGCCTCTGCGGTGGCTATACGATGCAGGACGGGGACGACCATGTAGCCATGCCGGACAGCGTGGGGCTGTTCTCCGACTGGCGCAAGCGGGGGCCGGTATATGAACTGCCCTTCCGCGCCCTGCACGGTCGTATCTCCAATCTCTTTGTGGCGGGGCGTTGCCTCTCGGCCGAGGATGCCATGTGGGACATCACACGGGTGATCCCCGTCTGCGCCGTCAGCGGGGAGGCGGCCGGGGCGGCCGCCGCGCTGGGCACGACGGACGAGACCGTCCACGTCCTGCAAGCGTATCTGCAAAAATGCGGCGTGCGCCTGCATCTGCCCGAGGTATTGCCAGAGGCATGATGCCGCACCATGATCTCACAACACACGGGGGGGCACTATGTGCCCCCCCGTGTGTTGTGAAAAAGCATTTCAGACGGTGCCGCTGACCGTCAGGGTAGCGACCCCGGGCGTGACGGTGATCGCCCCGCTCGTCTGGTCCTGCGTATACGTGGCACCGGGCACGGTAATCTGCCCGGCCACAGTCGCGAACAGGCCGCTTGTCGCCGTGTAGGTGTATTGGGTCCCCTCCTGCCAGGCGGTGCCGTTATAGGTCACGGCCAGATCCGAGAGGATGGGAGAGAAGGTGTCGGTCAGCACGATGCTCTCGGCATCGGTGGCCGCGGTATTGCCGTAGTTCTGGATCAGGAAGGTATAGGTCAGCCGGTCGCTCTCTGCCACGGCCAGCGGGCTGACGCTCTTGACGATCGAGAGGTCGGAGGTCTGCCATGCACTGACCGTAGCGCTGGCGGAAAGCTGTGCGGCCGCCCCGGTGCCATTGACCGTGGCGGTATTGGTGATCGCCCCATCGGTGCCCAGCGGGGCAAAGGAGGTCGCGCGTGCCTGATAGACCAGCGTTCCCTCTCCGCCCGCCGGGATCGACAGGCCAGAGAAGACCAGCGGCGGGCCGGCCGTGACCGCAGGGGATGCCTGCGGCACCCCATTCGTATAGTAAAGGGCCGAGCCATCTACATACGAGAGCGGCACAAGGGACAGTGCATTGAGCGTATATGCCCCCAGATCGTCACTGACCGTCAGCGCGGTGAGGGCTGTGCTGCCGCTGTTGCGCAGCGTGATGACATAGGTCAGGATCCCATCGGCCGTATAGGTGGCGGGGGCCGCCGCTTTCGTGACCGTCAAAATATCCAGCAGTTCACCGGTCACGGTATTGGAATTGACCGTACCGCCGGTATAGGAGAGCGTTGCCTGATTACGGAATGTCGCCATACTTGTTCCCCTTTCTATGGGGGAGTTTCCCCCCATAGCAGGGTATGCCGTACCCCTCTGTAGTGGCACTGCCCCTTAACAGCCGGTGGCGGCGCGGTTGGGGGCCGGCGGGTCATCTACCGGCGGGTCGATCGGGTCCCCCGGCGTGCCGGTGCGCCCCCGGGGATAGGTGAGCGGGGCGGAAAACGGGAGTGGCTCCCGCTCCGGGAGCGGCGGGTGAGATGCGCCGGGGCAGGAAAGATGGTCTTCCCCTTCCCGGGGCGGGCAGGTCTCCCCCGGCGCCGTGGGCCTGTGCGGTTCGTGTTTTCTCTGTTTCATATCCATCACCTCACAAAGGAGTATGCCCGCAACAGGCCCATCCTATCCCCCACGCCGCCCGCGCGGCGTGAAAAAATGCCCCTACTTTTTCCCCTCCATGTATTGATTTTTGCCGCAAGGTATGCTACAATGAAGTAAAGTGAGGTGCTGTATATGAACAATAATTCTTTTGGACAAGGGCAAGACCAGAACAATGACTACTACACTGCCCCTTCTTACAACGATCGCCCGCTGTATGACCTGGACCGCCGCCCACCCTCCCGTGGGTTCTCCATCGCGGCCCTGTTGCTGGGCATCTTCGGCCTCCTCTGCTGCTGTACCGGCCCCTTCGGCGCTCTGCTGGGGATCCTTGCCATCGTCTTTGCCTGCATCAGCCGCAAACAGATCGGCTCCTTTGACGGCATGGCCATGGCCGGCCTGATCCTGGGCGCCATTGCTACGGCATTGGGCGCATACATGATCGTGGAAGTGGTGATAATGATGTCTGACCCGATAGTTATGGAAGCCATGGAAGCGCTGGAAGCTGGCGATATGGACCGCTATGAAGAGTTGATCAATCAATTGACAGGGCTTGCCCTGTGCCTGCCGCGCCTGTAACGGTGCACGTTGCCCTTGATGTAATTACCCTGCCTCCCCCTCCGGATCGGAGGGGGAGGCAGGGCTGTTTTTATGTAAAACGCGCCGTACCTCAGCGGGCAGTGCCGTAAAAATTTCGGCTCAGCACCTCCGCCTGCCAGGAGGGGAAAAGACTGGTGAAGCGGGCTGAGAACCCGCACACCCGCACGATCAGGTCCGGATATTTTTCCGGATGGCGCTGGGCATCCAGCAGGGTATCCCGGGAGACGCAGTTCAACTGCAAAGACTCCATAGCGGAGCCGGCGGCCGCCCGCAAAAACGCCTCTGCCAGGGCCGGTGTCGTACTATCGGGCAGGATGAGATTGATGACGTTGTTTCCTGCCAGCTGGCTCCTGTCCAGCGCCGCCAGACTTTGGATCACCTGCGTCACGGACGGGATCTTTTTCAGGCGCGAGGGGGTCAGCCCCTGGGCAAAATAGTCCCCGGCGCGGCGCCCATCCGGCGTGGCGCGTATCTGCTCCCCCCAGAAGCGGATCTCGGTATAGGTCATATGCCCCAGCATCATGCGGCCGCCGTACATGCTGGGGATTTTTTGCAGCATCTCATACAGGTCGGTATGGAGGCGGGATGCCAGACGGCAGGAGGCCTCTTCCCCATCGCCCCAACCGGGGCAATGCATGGCCGCATGCCGCATCTCCTCCTGCCCCTGCCAATCCGCGCGCACCGCCGCCAGCAGTTGCGCCAGCGTATACTGCCCCCGGTCAAAGCACAGCACCCGGATGGCCATCAGCGCGTCTACCAGATTGGGGAACCCCACGCACATGCACACGTCATCCTGATAGCGGGCGCCGCGGTCGGTCATGTCACGCCGGTTTTGCAGGCAATCCCCATACAGGGCAGAAAAGGCCGGCAACGGGTCTATCTGTTCCCAGATCTGCCCCCCGGCGCGTAACACGCGGGCGCGTTCCTCCAGCAGGCGCCGGATATTCTCGCATGTGATCGCATACACCGCTTCAAAATCCGCGGCGCCATCCAGCGGGAGGAAGTGCAGGTGCGCCGCCTCCTGCTCGGCCCGGGTGTCGTGTATCTGATATTCCAGCACGCGCAGGAGGTTGGTATAGGCACCGGCGTTCTGCCCACTGCAGGCATTGGGGGCCACGTCCCAACAGCCGGAGACCAGATAGTCTCGCGCGTCGGTCAGGCTCTTCCCGCTCCGCACCAGGGCGGGGATGGTCGCGTCATCGTTCTGATACAGGATCGTGCTGGTGCCCTGCAGGATCGGCGCATTGCACAGCGCCAGATACTCTGCCGGGGACTTTGCGGAATAGCGGCACTTGATCTTGGGATAGATGATCTTCTCTTCCGCGCTGGCCTGCAGGAACATACGCGTCAACGCATGGTAGACCGGCCTCGGAGACCAGATAGTCTCGCGCGTCGGTCAGGCTCTTCCCGCTCCGCACCAGGGCGGGGATGGTCGCGTCATCGTTCTGATACAGGATCGTGCTGGTGCCCTGCAGGATCGGCGCATTGCACAGCGCCAGATACTCTGCCGGGGACTTTGCGGAATAGCGGCACTTGATCTTGGGATAGATGATCTTCTCTTCCGCGCTGGCCTGCAGGAACATACGCGTCAACGCATGGTAGACCGGCCTCCCCGCTGCATCACACCCGCCCAGCACATAGGTGTTTTCCAGTTCATGGTCGGCATAGCCCTCCATGGGCATGTCGTGGTCATAATGGCAGTCAAAGGTAATGAGGAACTGCGCGATCAGCGCATAGGCTTCTTCCTCCGTCAGGCGGCCGCTTTGCAGATCGGCTTCATAAAAGGGGAGAAGATCCACATCCAGACGCCCAAAGGTATTGACCCCGATCCCCTCCAGCGACGACAGCGCCTTGCGCAGGAAGGCATAGACGTTCAGCGCTTCAAAAAAGCTGGACGGCTTCTCCCAGGGGCAACGTGCCGCCGCCGCGGCGATGCGGCGACAGTTAGCATTTTCCGGCGCACTGGCGCACAGGGCGCGGGCATGGGCGGCAAAGCGCTCCCCCATCTCGCGCAGGGCAAGCAGGCCGGTGCAGGCCGCATGGAGGAACGTGCGCTCCTTGTCCGACGCGGCCTGGCGCAGGGCTTTTTGCGCTTCTTCATACACGCCGCGCAGTCCTTTTTCCAGGACCGGGCGATACCCGATCTGAAAATGCTGTGCGTCATCATGATAATAGCCGCATATCAGATACAGCAGTTGCCGCTCTTGCTCCAGCCGGGTCTGCCACAGGGCCGGGTCCTGGTCTACCCACCGGTGTTCGTTCTTCTCATAGGTCCAGCCCCCTATGTGGCGGTCCCCGTGGTAGCACCGCGCCCCATCCGAAAAACCGGGGAGGATGCCCGTCTCATAATAAAACGGAGAATGCGGGAACAATACCGGCCGCATATGGGCGGCGATCCAGCGGTATTGCATCTCTTTCATCTCATAGGCGGACATATCCGTGCGGTAGAGGGCATCCAGCGCCTCTTTGCCTGCCTGGTACATGGCGGCGGCATCCTCGTAGGACTGCCGGAAATAATAGGTGCGCAATTCTGCGCGCAGTGCCTGATAGTGCATCGGTTCCTCCCTGGCTGTTTTCCCATGGTAGCACAGCCAGCCAGGGCTGTCAATGTATGGCAAGGAAATTTTGTAAAAAACGGAAATATTTCTTGCTTTCCCCCAGGCCGTGTGCTATACTGATCACAGAACCAAAAAGGAGGGGCGAACATGGCATTTTGCGGCCTGCGCATCCGGGACATCGAATATATTCTGGCCTATACTCCGCGCGTTCCCGTTTTTCGCAGTGAGGGGCGGCATGATCACATCGTGGGGGTGCAACTGTCCGGCGAGGCACTGCACACGTTTTCTGATAAAGAATTTGTCCTTTGCGGCAATTACGTCTACTTTTTCAACCAGCGGGAGGATTATGCGGTGCAGGTGCGGGAGGCCGGGGTCGCCTATTCCGTCCACTTCACGACCCTTGCGCCGATCGAGAGCGAGAGCTTTTGCGTCCATCTGGCCAATGCGTCCTCCTTTGCGCGCCAGCTGATCGCGATGGAGAAGCGCTTTGCCACCCATGCGCCAGCGCTTTCCCTCCTTTCGGATGTGTACCGGTTCTGTGCCCAGCTGGATCAGATCCGCGAGAGGACATATGCCCCCACCGACCAGCGCGTCCTGGCGGCGGAGCAATACCTGCGTGTGCATTTCCGGGAGGCGGGATGCCTGGCGGGGGCGGTGACCGCCAGCACGCTCTCCTCCCGCCGGCTCTGCGATCTGTTCCACCAGCGCTATGGCACGTCCCCCCACCGGTATCTGATCGGATTGCGCATCGGGCACGCCCAGCGCCTGTTGCAGGCGCCCCCGTTATCCGTGGCGCAGGTGGCGGAGGCCTGCGGCTTCCACGATATCTACCATTTCAGCCACACCTTCAAGCAGGAGACCGGCCTGACCCCGCGGGAATACCGGGCACTGACGCCGTGACCCGCTGCGTGCCGGGATCTTTGTGCCAATAGTACAAGCGCCAGGGCGCCCCGCACAGCGGGGCGCCCTGGCGCTTCAGAACACACGGGTGCCTTATTTTTGCAAATAGACGGTATAGGGGGCCGGGCGATCGGAAAGCGAGTAGCCCTCCATCTCCCCGGCATTCCGGATATGGAAGACCACGCGGTCTTCATACAATTCAAAGACGAGGTACTGCGCCAGGCGCGGCGTGGCCGTCGCGGGGAAATACTGCTTCTCTTCCCCTCCGCCGAACCCGGTCAGGCCGTCCTGCGCAAAATAGGGGACGGTAGGACTGTAAAAGGGGCGCAGGCCGCCCATGTGCACTAGGGTGATGTCATGCGCGACCCCGGCAGAGTCGGTCGCGTGCAGGTTGGGGCTCAGGGGTCGATGGGCGGCATCCAGATGGACGACGGCGCCGGAAGAATGCCCCTGATACACATATCCCGCGCCATGCACGTGCCCATAGAGATAGAAGAGGTTCCGGTGCCCGGACAGCGCCTCATAGAATTGCGCCACGTCGCCATTGATCATGGTCTCTTCCCACGCCCCGGCATGATAATACAGGGCGGAAAGGTGCCCGACCACAAAGACAGGGCGATTCCCCGCCGGGTCGATCTCCTGCAATTTTGCCTTGACCCATTGCAAAGTCTGCGCGGTATAGTATCCCTCATGGGAATTGAAGGCGGTGTTGGGGTCGATGTTGATACCGATGAAGTCCACGCCCTCGACCACATAATGGAAGGCGTCCAGATACGGCCCTTCCTGCGGCTTTGCCTCGGCCCGCACAGTATAGCACTCAGACGGCGAGAGGACGCCCAGCGTCTGCTTCATGGGGCCGCTCTCATAAAAATCCGTGGTATTGTACGGCTCGTTCTCCGCGGTGCCGATGTCCCCCAGGATCATATCGTTATTGCCCGCCACATACAAAACGCGCGCGCCCTTGGCGCAGGAGCCGATGCAGGCGGTCATTTTTTCTTTGATGTCCAGAAAATTCTTGCGCGGCAACCAGCCGGAGCGGTTCCAGTAAGGATAATCCGATACGTTATCGCCCCCTACCAGCGCCAGATCCGCTAGGCCAAATTCCCGCCGCGCCTCGGCCACCGCCGTCACGCAGGAAGCGCGCAGCGTCGTGGGGAGATCCAGCATCGCCGCCTGATTATGGATATCTGTAAAGCAAAAACAGGTCATACGTTTTTTCATCATACACCTCATAAAAAGTCCGAAATGTCGCACACACACATGAGACCGTGGCGCCAGGGCAGATCAAATTGAAAAAACGACAAGCCACGCCTGTCGTTTTCCTGGTGGAGCATCCAAACCCAAATTCGAACCGTTTGGGTTCGTATTACTCTCTGTTGGTGGGCAAGAGGTGCCCCCATCCGAACCGCTACCACTGCGGCTGTCCGTCTGCATGCGGAATGCTACATCCATTTTATAGCCTCCGTCTGGATCATCCCACACGGTCACACGCTCTACAAGCGCATCCACCAGGTGCCGCCGATATCCCGGCGCGGAGATGTCACCGCGTGCCAGAGCGCGGAGCCACGCCGCAACGTCTTCTTTTGTCAGTACCAGCCGCCGGTCAAACGAGGCGGCGCGGATGGCCTCCTTCAGGTCTTCTTTTTGCGCTTCCAGTGATTGCAGTCTTTCGCCGATAGAGGCAGTGGCATTCCCCTTTTCTATGTACGCGACCAGATTTTCTATCGATGCATCAACGGTGCGCAATTCTTCTTCCAGCCTATCAAGCCGGGTATCGTTCGCCGCTTCCTTCTTTGCATATTCTTCTGTTGCCCGCGCTATCTTGTCT
>CAYXDB010000037.1:0-13680 GCA_964463735.1 uncultured Ruminococcus sp.
TGTCATTCACTCCCGCGTCGCCGTTCACTGCGTTCACTACCTCCCGGAGGAAGGCCTATATTGCGCGGCCCTAACAACAAAAAATCAAGGTCATCCAAGTGATGACCTTGATTTTTTGCATTTTTATGGTGCTATCACAAAATTCCATTTGCGACAGCCCCTTTGCTTTGCGGTTTATAGGATCAGAGCTTCCGGGTAGAGGGGGAGAGCTCCCGTTGTGGGATCCGGCGGATGCGACAGCGGTTCAGGCAGTTCTTGTCTGCCACGCCACCGGCACAGTACCCCAGCAGGATGTCACCGTTTGGCAGTTCATGGATCGCACAATAGCAGAAGCCGCTCTGCTCGTCCGCCTCCAGTACCCGGTAGGCGCCGGTCGGCTCTCCCTGCCCATCCAGCAGGGCAAAGACCAGCGGCGTCCGCGCCCCCGTCCACACATCCCCGATGAATTCGCTCTTTCCATTGTGGAGCGGGACGGGGTTCCATACGGCAAGGAGGTTGCCACTGGCCAGCCGCTTGACGCTCATGGGTGAGACCGCACTGGTAAACGGAGAGGGCTGGGGCACGCTCCACGTGCACCCGCGATCGTGGGAAAAGGTCTCATACTGCCGCCCCAGTGCCGTGCGGATATAGCACCAGACCGTCCCGTCCTCCCGCTGTACCAGCCCCGGTTCCATGGCGTTGTGGAGTGCGGGGAAAGACGGGCGGGCAGGGGCATACGGATGGAGCCGGATGGCATCGGATAACAGGTGCCAGGTGTATCCGTCGTCATCGGACGCGTAGATATGGACCTCGCCTGGCAGGTACGTTCCGGCTTGATACAGATGCTTTGCCACCGGCATCAGCAGGCGCCCGTCCGACAGGGCGATCACCCGGTCATTATTGAGCACATAATATCCTTCCTCTGGGATACAGCGCGTCGCCGTGCTCCATGTCTTTCCCTCGTCCGCAGAGCGGGTCAGACAGGGGATGCAGGTATGCGCCGTGTTGTCCTTTCTCAGATAGAACATGCCTAGGTCGCCGTTCTGCATCCGCAGAAGCGATACAGACATCACATTGTCCGCCCCTGCGTCTTCACACAACAGGAGCGGGAAAGGATGGCCAAAACTCTCTCCCCCGTCGTGTGACAGGAGACCGTAGATATCCGCCGTGCAATGGTCATCGAACCCGCCATTGCGATACCGCGTGTAGGCAAAGAGGATGTCCCCGTTCTGCAAGGGGAGAAAAGCGCCCTCGCTATTGCGCTCATTGGTGCTGTCCGGCACCAGGTCACACAAGATCTTTCCTATCATTCTGCACCTCACACTTATGTATTTTTCTCAGCGCCATGCTGGAACTGATGATGGAATTGCCTGCGTGGATCAACCATATGATCCTGCTGGGGTCGCTTGGCAGCATCAGGCAGAAATTGCACAGCGAGATGCCATTGCACGCGATCTGTACCCATGCGTATTCCGCGTAGCGCAGCAGGCAGAGCACCGATGCAACGATCCCCAGCAGGGCCGTCCCGTTATCTAAGATCCAATAGGGGGAGCCCGCCTGGGAAAAGACCGCCCACAGAAGGAAGGCGCCGCCTGCCATACCGGCCAGCGTGATCCACCGCGCCCTGCCCGTCATCTTTTGCAGGGCGGTCTGGTGGGCGGCGGTGTGCTTCTTCCAGTTAAAGAAGGTCATGCATTGCAAAGGGAAGGAGACGGCCGCGGCGTACAGCGCGGTGGCGTATAGGGACATCTGTATATAGGAGACCGCATACAGAAGGGAATTCAGCGCCCCCACCAGAAAAGCATAGCGATTGACCCTGGCCTGCAACAGCATCACGGAAACGGATATCAGCAGTGGCAGATAGAGCAGGGGAGAGGGGCGATAATAGGCGATCGCCGTAAGCATGGCGGCATAGATGACCACCTCATATAGGACCGTTATGATCTTTTTGCGTTTTTCCATAAAATATCCTGTCGCACCTTGGAGAGCGAACACCCATATAATTTTTTGATCAGCCGTTCTGTCTGCCGGGGGGAATAGTGGATACATTGGGCGATGTCCTGCAAAGAGAGGCTCTCATGATTGACCAGATTCTCGATCTGCACATCCAGATGCTGTTGCTCCGCCCGGTCGGGGCCCTTTACCGCCTCCCCCTCTGAGAGAAAGGCACACAACTGGTACAGGATATCCGCGGCGCGGGAGGTCAGATATACGTCCTGCAGGCAGTCTCCCGTCCCCTGCCATACGGCCCGTTCCAGGCGCAGGATGGCCCGCGGGAGCTTTTCCTGCACCGGCAGGCTCTTTTGCGCGTGTCGGCGCAGGACCGTATCGAACCAGGGGCAGGCACTATCTGGCCCGCGGGGAGAGAGTTTCAGCGTCAATACGATAAAGGCATATTTCTCACCCGCGATGCGGGACAGCCTGTGGCGGCACCGCGGCGGGATGATGAGCATGTGTCCCCGTTCCAGGACGATCTCCCGGTCGGAGAATTCATACCGGCAGGCCCCCTGCCGTGCAAAATGGATCTCAAAACTCACGTGTTCGTGGAACCCGGGGTCCCCGCCAGGCGGGAGGGGCGCATCATATTGATAAAACAGCAGGTCTACCGACGTGTTTTGAAAAAGCAGTGGGATCGTCTTCAGCATACGCTTCACCTCCGCTCTTATTATACCGCGTTTCGCGGCAAATGCAAGAGGGGCGACAATTATCTTTCCTCTTGTCGCCCCGGCAGCCATCTACCAGGGGGCGGCCGCTCTGCCCCCTGAGGACGCCTGCCCCGGCAATACTTGTGTCTGCATGGGGAACGCCCGTGCGAAAAAAACATCTGCAACTACTTGACGCTTTCTCCCCACCTGTGGTATAATGTCATCAGAATATACAGGTACATCTGTAAGGAGGAATTATGTATGAAGGTGTCTGAGATCCCGTATCGCCGCTATACGCTGGAGGAAGGGCAGGAGGCCTTTGCCGCTGTCTGCGCCCTGCTGAAGAATGCTACCGGTGCCGCCGACGTGTTGCAGGCGCGCCGCCAGATGCTCCAGATCGAAGAAGAGTACGCTACTGCTGCGTCCCTGTCCCACTGCCGCTTCACTTTGAACACACGGGACGCTTTTTATCAGGGGGAGGTCGCCTATTACGATGAGGTCGGCCCGCATTTCCAGGAGATGATGACCACCTATGCTTCCCTTATGCTGGACACCCCGTTCCGTGCCGCTGTGGAGCCGGAGATCGGCACCCGTGTGTTCCGAAGCTATGAGATCGCCCGCAAGGCGTTCAGCCCGGAGATCATCGAAGAATGCCAGCAGGAGAATGCCCTGACGACCGCCTATTCCAAGTTTATGTCGGAGCTGCCCTTCACCTACGAGGGGGAGACGATGCCCCTGTCTGTGCTGCGCGGCAAATTGGAGGACAGCGACCGCGCGGTGCGCCGCGCCGCCGCCGAGGCCATCGGCCGCGGGCTGGAGGCCAACCGGGAGCAACTGGATGACATCTATGACCAGCTGGTCAAGGTGCGGGACCGCATGGCACGCAAGATGGGCTATCGCAATTTCGTGGAACTGGGCTACTACCGGATGGGCCGCATGGACTATGACGCCGCGATGGTACGCACCTTCCGCGAGAACGTGGCGCGGGATCTGGTACCGGCCGTGTGCCATGTGAAAGAGCAGTTGGCGCAGGAACTGGGCATCACCGACTTCAAATATTATGATGACGCGGTGTACGGCGCCGGAGAGACGGTGCGCCCGCACGTGGATACCGATGGCATCTTCCGCGCCGCGCGGGAGATGTACCAGGATATGGACCCGGAGGTCGGCCGCTTTATGGAGGAGATGTGCGAGGCAGAGGCCTTTGACGTCCTGTCCCGGGATGGGAAATGGGGCGGCGGTTACTGCACCTCCTTCCCGAAGTACAAGCAGCCCTTCATCCTGGCAAATTTCAACGGCTCCTGCGGTGATATCGATGTCATCACGCATGAGTTCGGCCACGCGCTGGCGGCGCACTGCGTCTTCTGCGGCGGGGATCCGGAACTGGATGTAGGCGGCATGGAAACGGCAGAATGCCATTCTATGAGCATGGAGTTCTTTGCCTGGCGCTATATGGAGAAATTCTTTGAAGAAGAGGCCAACAAATACCGCCGCAATCACCTGCTCTCCGCCCTTTCCTTCATCCCCTACGGGGTCATTGTAGACGAGTTCCAGCACAATGTGTATGAGCACCCGGAATATACACCGGCCCAGCGCAAGGAGATGTATCTGGCGCTGGAGAAGAAATATCGGCCCTACCTGACCTTTGACGGTATCCCGTATCTGGAAGAAGGGACGCGCTGGCAGTACCAGATGCACATCTATGAGTCGCCCTTCTACTATATCGACTACTGTCTGGCACAGACGGTGGCGATCTATTTCCTGCTGGCATCGCAGAAGGATTATACCGCCGCGTTCCAGCGCTATCTGGAGTTCGTCCGCGCCGGTGGGACCCTTTCGTTCGGTGAACTGATCTCCCGTGCGGGGCTGTCATCTCCCTTCACCGAGGGCGGCCTCTCTACCATGGCACAGGAGGTCGTGGCACTGGCAGACAGCCTGAAGGAGAAGAACTGAGCACCCATGCCCCGACCCCTGCGCTACGACAAACCAAAAGGAGATATCATGTGACCCATGCGCTGTAAAACGCTTTGTGTATGCCTGTTGCTGTGCGTATGGATGGCGGTGCCCGGCCTGTCGGCCGGTGCACTGGCCACCGGCACAGCCGACGCTTTCTCTGCGGCACTTCCCGTTCTTCAGGACAGCACCGTCGTTTACCCGGGGAACTGGACGGTCTATCGCGGCACCTGGAGCGATGACCCGGCACAGCAGGCCTATCCCACCTGGACCCACACCGGCGCCCATGCCGCCCTGACGCAGTATGAGCAACAGGCTTTTTATACTGACCTTGGCCTGTGGGGGGAAGAAGGGGAGTGCTACGGCTTTCTGTATGAGAACGGCCGGATGGTCGTGTGCCCGACCGCAGACCGTACAGGGATGGGCGTGGTCTACCGCGCCCCACAGGACGGCGTGGTCACCCTTTCTTTTTCCCAATTGCTCGCCCGCTGGCAGACGAATAGCGCCACCATCCAGGCCATGCAGGCCGCGGGGGAGGTGCCGCATCTATCCTGTTATCTGGCGATCACCCTGAACGGGGAGGTCATATGGCCATCCGACGGGCACCCCTTTTTGTATGACAGTGAAGTGGTGCGCACGACTACCACAAAAGCTAACGAAGATATGCTGGCCGCCGCGGAGACATATGAACCCTTCCCGCTTTTGTATCTTTCCGCCGGGGATGAGGTGGCATTTATCGGCAATCAGGGGAATATCGCCTCCCAGATGATGCAGATCATGCCAGAGGTCACCTATCTTGCGACCGATACGACACCGGCCACACTGACGGTGAGTGCCTCCCTGCATGAGGCGCTGGCGCTGTCCTTCCAGGCGGAGGGGCAGGGGGACTTTTCTGATGTGTCGATAACGCTGGATAGCCCGGCATCCTGGCGTGCCGCGACTGCCGCCTCACAGAGCGGCGGGGCACAGTGGCAAAAGATCCTTGCCACGGAGATGTGCCAGCCGGTCTGCTATCGTGTTACGGGGTCATGGGGTGGGCAACGCGTCCTGCTGGATGCGGGGCGCGTGTCGCTTGCCGATTATCTGTGCCGCCTCTTGCAGGACGGCACGCAGACTTCTGCCACGCGCGATCTGGCGCACACGCTCCTTTCCTACGGTTCCGCCGCGATGGAGCGTTTCTCCGTCCCCGGGGAGCGCCCGGATGCTGGGGTGACCTACACCTGTCACGATACGGCACTGCAGGAGATCGATCTGGCGGCGCTGACCGATGAGATGCGTCTGGTGGCATCTTCTGCCGCCGCGGGCGACCGCGTGGTCTTCACCGGGGCACGCCTTTTGTTGCAGGATACCGTACAGATGCAATTGGAGTTCCGCGCGCCGGAAGAGGACTTTACCGGGCTGACCATCTCCTGCACGGTGGGGGAGAAGACATTTTCCCTTGTGCCGCAACAGACCGGGGCGCAGACCGGCCGCGTCACGCTTGCTATCCCGGCATCGGCCTACGCCGTGTCCTATACCTTCACCCCGTGTTGGGGCACCGCGCAGGCGGGGCCGGCTTTGACGTACAGTGTGCAGTCCTATGCCGTGCGCATGGCGCAAAGCGAGGACAAGGATATGTTATCCTGCATCATCGCCCTGGGGCGCGCAACGGCGACTTACGCATCCGGCATGACCTGAGCGATGCAGGAACGCCTGATGTAAAAAATAAGGAGAAACGCATGATGAAAAAGATCGCATTGGTGCACGGGGACCTTTCTTCCCCCGTAGAGCGGAAGGCCGTAGCCGTATTGAGCGAACTGCTGTTGGATTACACGATGGAATACCCCTGCTGTTATCCCGCGGGGAGCGAGCCGGCGCAGGACCCCGCCTATATCTGTATCTACCTCGGCACCCGGGAGAGCAACCCGGCTGTGGCGCGCCTGTCGCATGCCACACTGACGCACCCGGAGGAATATGCCATCCGTGTGTCGCAGGGCACCATTCTGGTAGAGGGGTATGACCCCTCCGGCGTGCTGTACGGCTGTATGGATCTGTACCACAAATATCTGCTGAAACAGGAGTATCCCCTGGATGAGGAGCGCTACCGGGTGAATTGTCTGGAGGCACCGCTGCCGGATGCGGAATTTTCCTCTTATCCCGCGGTGCGGGAACGGGGGCTGTGGACTTGGGGCCATGTGATCTATGATTACCGCGGGTATCTGGATAATATGGTCAAATTGAAGATGAATACCCTGATCGTGTGGAACGACCAGCCACCGGTAAACGCCGCGGAGATGGTCGCCTATGCGCATGCCTGCGGCATACAGATCATCTGGGGCTTCTCCTGGCTCTGGGGGACGGATTGCCATGCGATCCCGCTGGCATCGCTGGAGGAGCACAGCGCCGCTATCTGCGCCCAGTATGAACGGGAATATAGTCACCTGGGTGGGGACGGCATCTATTTCCAGACGGCTACGGAAGTAAACGAGCAGGAGCAGGGCGGCGTGGTCATCGCGGAGGCAGTTTCCCGCTTCGTCAACCGGACGGCGGCCCTCATCTATGAAAAGCATCCGGACCTGCGTATACAGTTTGGCCTGCATGCCACCTCGGTGCGTGACCACCTGGACTGCATCGCGCAGGTGGATCCCCGCATCCAGATCGTATGGGAGAACTGCGGCGCCTTCCCCTTTGCCTACCTGGCCGAAGGGAGCAGCAGCCCCGCCCAGATGGCAGAGACCGATGCACTGGTGCGCCGCATCACGGTACTGCGGGGACAAGACGATCGCTTCGGTGCGGTGACCAAGGGGCTGACCAAACTGGACTGGACCTCTTTTGCCCATCGCCCCGCCCCGGGGTATATCGGTGTCAGTTCCCGCGCGGTTCGTGACGACCGCATCGTGCGCAAGAGCCGCATCTGGCGCCGCCTGCAGGCAGATTGGCTCCTCCATGCGGATAAGGCATTGCACTATGTGCGTATGATGGCCGAGCAGAAGGCAGGCGACCTGTGCCTGACCGCCCTGGTGGAGGACGGCATGTTTGAAGAAAATATCATGTATCCCGTGGCGCTGTATGCTGAGATGCTGTGGGATCGCCACGCTCCGCTAGACGCGCTGATTGGGGAAGTCGCCCTGCGCAGTTATATCACATTCGCCTGATGGCGACACACGGGTGCCCTGATAGAGCCCTTTTTGGCGCGTGTGCCTGTTGCGGCCCGGGCGGCCCGGCCGATGAGCGCCGGGCCGCCCGGGCTTCTTGTAGGGGCTGGACAAAAGCAAGACGTGCCATGCGGCTCTTAGGCAGAACTTGGGTCCGCGTGCTACCATAAAAGGGGGCGCCCCGGTGCGCGGCAGGAAGGAGAACGGATGAAACTGTTGTATGCAGAGGATGAGCGGGCACTGTCCGAGGCAGTGGTGGACATCCTGACCTATCATAAATACGTGGTCGATGCGGTGTATAACGGCACGGATGCACTGGCCTATGCCAGCGCCGGCGATTATGACGGTATCATTCTGGACATCATGTTGCCGGGGCTGGATGGAATACAGGTGCTCTCCACCCTGCGCCAGCAGGGGTGCCGCACACCGGTGCTGTTGCTGACGGCGAAAACACAGGTGGAAGACCGCATCCGTGGCCTGGATGCAGGGGCAGACGACTACCTGCCCAAGCCGTTTGATATGGGTGAGTTGCTGGCGCGGATCCGCGCTATGTTGCGGCGGCGGGAGGTGTTCCAGCCGGAACTGCTCTCCTTTGGCGATCTGACCTTGCACATGCGCACCGGCACGCTTTCCTGCGGGGGCATGTCCTCCGCTCTACCCAAGCAGGAATACCGCCTGATGGAACAACTGATGGCCAATACGCGCATCTTCCTCTCCACGGAGGAACTGCTCACCCGGGCCTGGGGCTATGATGCCGACACGGATATCTACAGTGTGTGGCTCTACATCTCCTATCTGCGCAAGCGCCTGTTGGCTATGGGCTCCCGGGTGGAGATCGTTTCCCGGCGCAATATCGGCTACCGGCTGGAGGTGGCACGATGAAGAACACGTTGCGGAAAAAGTTCGTTTTCTTTGCGATGGGCACCGTGACCGTATTGCTGGCGGTACTCATCGGGGCGATCAATATCTCCAGCTGGTGCATCCTGGATCGCCAGTCGGATGACATATTGCATATGCTGGCAGACGGCAACGACAAACTCCTGCAAAAGGAAGACGGGCGCGACCGTGGCCCCTTCCAGCCGCTTCTGGATATGGACACGTTGCGCGCGGCCCGGTTCTTCATGGTCTGCACGGACGCGGCCGGGCAGGTGCAGAGCGTGAATATCGATCAGATCTCTTCTGTAACGACTGAAGAAGCCACCCACTATGCCGGGCGGGTCACGCAGGACGCGGGGCGGGTGGACACCTTCAAATACGAGGTGCGTTATCTCGGGCAGGATCGCCTGATCTTTTTTATGGACATCTCCGGGCAGATACAGACCTTTTTCATGGTGCTCAGCCTTTCCTGTGCCATCGCCTGCATCTGCTGGATGCTGGTGCTGGCCTTTGTATTCCTCCTTTCCGGCCGGGTGGTGCGCCCTATCTTGGCGGGCATGGAGAAGCAGAAACAGTTCATTACCAACGCAGGGCATGAATTGAAGACGCCGCTCTCCATCATCCAGTCCAATAACGATGCCGCCACCCTGCTCTACGGGGAGAACAAATACAGCAAGAATATTCGGCTCCAGTCCCAACGCCTGAACGGGCTGATGAACGATCTTTTGACCCTGGCCCGGCTGGATGAAGGTGCGCCCCTGCCGCGCGAGAGCGTATCGCTCGGCCCCCTGATCCAGGGGGTGCTCCCGGCGTATGAAGCATCCTTTGCGCAAAAGGGCATCTGCCTCTTTGTCAGTTTGGGGGAGGGCGTGACCGTGCAGGCGCATGCCGACACCCTTTCCCGCATGTTCTCATTGCTGCTGGATAACGCCGTGCGGTACACACCGCAGGGGGGGACGGCCCGCCTGACCGTGCACCGGATGGGAGAGCACGCGGAGGTGCTGGCAGAGAACACCTGTGATGCACCGCAGGAAAAAGACCCAGAGCGGCTTTTTGAGCGCTTTTATCGCGGGGACAGCGCCCGCACCCAGGGGGAGGGGGCGACCGCCGGCTACGGCATCGGCCTGTCTGCCGCCCGCGCCATGGCAGAGGCGTTCGGCGCTACTTTGCGGGCCGCGTATACCGAGGAAGGGATGATCCGCTTTACCGTCCGCTTCCCCTGATGCGTCACACGATCTTCACAGACCTTTTCGCCTTTTTCACAGGCGGAAGGGTCTTTTCTTATGTAGGTCATAGGTTCGCGGGGTATAATGGCCCATGAGGAAGGAGGAAGGAACCTTGCAATTCAGACATGAGGTAAAACACGAGATCACGCGCCACGATATGCTCATTTTGCGCCAGCGCCTGCGCGCTGTGATGCGGCCGGACCCCCATGCGACCGGCGGGCGGTATGAGATCCGCAGTCTGTATTTTGATGACAGGGAGGATCGGGCCCTGCGGGAAAAGCTGGACGGGGCGTGCGACCGGGAAAAATACCGCATCCGCCTCTACGACCATGACCCCTCCGTGATCCACCTGGAGCGGAAGTGCAAGCAGGGCGGGCTGGGGTATAAGGAGGTCGCCCCCCTGACGCCAGCCCAGACACAGGCGATCGTAGACGGCGATATCGCCTGGATGGCGCAGAGCGACGACCGCGTGATACGCGGCCTGTATACCCGTATCCGCCACGCGGGCCTGGCCCCACGGGTGCTGGTGGACTACCTCCGGGAGCCGTATGTCTTCGCCCCGGGGAACGTGCGTGTGACGCTGGACTATGGCATCCGTACCGCACTGCGCAATACGGCCATCTTAGACCCGCATTGCCCCACGGTGCCGGTGCCGGGCGACCCCTGCATCCTGGAGGTGAAATGGGATCAGTACCTGCCGGACGTTATCCGGGATGCGGTGCAATTGGGAGACAGACACAGCACGGCCTATTCCAAATATGCCGCCTGCCGCGCATATGATGGGATCATTTTATAACGTAAGGAGAATACGAATATGAGTTTTAGTGATATTTTTCAATCCAGTTTTCTGGAGAATGTGACGGCGGTGAGCGTCCTGGATATGCTTCTGACGATCGTGCTGTCCTTTGGCATCGGGCTGTTTATTTTTCTGGTATATAAAAGGACCTATCGCGGCGTGATGTACAGCGCCTCCTTTGGTACCACCCTGGTCGCCCTGACCATGATCACCTCTACCGTGATCCTGGCCGTCACGAGCAATGTGGTCCTGTCCCTTGGCATGGTGGGGGCACTGTCCATCGTCCGGTTCCGCACCGCGATCAAGGACCCGCTGGACATCGTCTTCCTGTTCTGGTCGATCGCGGCCGGTATCATTCTGGCTGCCGGCATGATCCCCCTGGCCGTGATCGGCAGTGTCTGCATCGGCCTGATCCTGCTGGTGTTCGTGCGGGGCAAGTCGCACCTCTACCCGTATATGGTGGTGCTGACCTGTGATGACCACGCGGCAGAGGAACGGGCGCGCCGGTTCCTGGACGGGCAGGTCATACGGGCGGTCGTCAAGAGCAAGACAGCAGTCAAAGGGAGCATCGAGCTGAATATCGAGGTACGCCTGAAAGAGGACGACACGGATTTTGTCAATGTCCTGGCCGATATGCCGGGGGTGCGCAGTGCGGTCCTCGTCTCCTATAATGGCGACTACCGGGAGTGACGCCATGGCAAGGAGCAGATACTTGGACCGGGTCGCGCTGGTCGTGACGGTCATCATGCTGGTCATCACGATCCTGTTTATGAACGGGGCGGCGCTGGGGCTGTCGGTCATGGGGCAGACGGTGGGATATGCCGAGCGCCTGTTCGACCGCAGTCAGGTGCACCACATCGATATCGTCATGGATGACTGGGATGACCTGATCGCCCATGCCACGCAGGAGACGTATTACGTGGCCTGCGCCGTCATTGACGGAGAATCCTTTCGGAACGTGGGCATCCGCGCAAAGGGGAACACCTCGCTCTCTACCGTCGCATCGCTGGGGAGCGAGCGGTACAGTTTTAAGATCGAGTTCGACCATTACGACAAGAGCAAGAGCTATTATGGCCTGGATAAGTTGAGCCTGAACAACCTCATCCAGGACGCCACGATGATGAAAGACTATCTGACCTATACCATGATGCAGGCATTTGGGGTCGCTTCTTCTCTGTGCAGTTATGTCTACATGACCGTGAACGGGGAAGACTGGGGGCTGTATCTGGCCGTGGAAGGGGTGGAGGACGCCTTCCTGCAACGCAACTACGGCAAAGATCCCGGCATGCTCTACAAGCCGGACAGTACTGACCTGGGTGGTGGCCGTGGGAACGGGCAGGACTTCTCCTCCACCGATCTGCCGCAGGGGGGCATGGACGGCGCCCTGTCGGACGGTACCTTCCCTTCCACCACGCCGGGGGATATGCCCTCCCTGGGTGACGGGGATCTGGCAGGCGGCACTTTCTCTCCCGGCGGTGGCTGGGGAGAGGGCGGCGGTATGGGCCAGTCGGATGTAAAACTGCAATATGTGGATGATGCCCTCAGCAGTTATACGAACATCTGGGATAATGCCAAGACCGACCTGACCGTAGCCGATCAGAGAAGGCTGATCGCCTCCCTGAAAACGCTGTCTGAGAACGGGGATATCGCCGCAGTCGTGGACGTGGAGCAGGTCATCCGCTATTTCGTCGTGCACAATTTTGTGTGCAATGGCGACAGTTATACCGGCTCTATGGTGCACAATTATTACCTGTATGAAAAAGATGGCAAATTGGCCATGATCCCCTGGGATTACAATCTGGCCTTTGGCACCTTCCAGGCGGGGGATGCGACCAGCACGATCAATACGCCCATCGATGCACCGGTAGAGGGCGGCACGGGGGAGGACCGCCCCCTGTGGTACTGGATCGTGGCAAATGAAGCATACACCACGCTGTATCACCAATACTTCGCACAGTTCTTGCAGGAGGTGGATGCGGTCGCCCTGATCGATGAGGCCTATGCCCTGATCCAGGGATATGTCGCACAGGACCCCACCGCCTTCTACACCTATGCAGAATTTGAGACAGGGGTGGAGACCCTGCGCCAGTTCTGCACCCTGCGCAAGGAGAGCATCTCTTTGCAATTGGAGAATGGGGAGACGGCTACCCGCCAGACTTATGTAGATGCCTCCGCTCTTGATCTTTCCACCATGGGTTCCATGGGCGCTACAGGTGCCCCCGGAGGGGACGGCACGCGCCCCACGATGCCCGGTGGTGATACGAGCGCCCCGGGGATGCCCACAGGTAATGAGGCGGCCGCCATGGCAGTGACGGAAGACGGCGATGCGCTCTGCGTGCTACCGCTCGCCACGGGGGATACAGACAGCACGCCCCCCTCCGGTGCCTCCCCGGGCCAGATGCCGGGCGGCGGTATGGACTTCCCCTCCGGCATGCCCGGGCAGGGGAATAGGGGGGATATGGAGGGCATGACACCGCCGGACGGCTTTGGCGGCAATGGCGCCGACATCCCCGGCGCAGGGGATGGCAATATGGTTACACCGCCGGGCAATGGGGTAGCCCTGTCGGACGGGGCGATCGCCTGGATCTGGGTGGCGCTCTCGGCGGCGGTGCTCGCCATCGGCCTGCTGGTGGTCAAAAAATATCGGTGGTAGGCACGTAGAACAGCAAGGGGCTGTCGCCATCAGCCAAGTGCGTTGCCCCTCCGCCGCGGTAACAGGCGCCCCGGCTGTCCGCGGGACACAAAAACGCAAATATCGTAGGGACAGGCGTCCTCGACTGTCCGCAAAGCCTACGCTGTTTTTTGCGATAATGGTGCGCGTGATGGGAATGGCCGTTTGTCCCTACGATGTAATTTGTGGATTTCCTTCACGGACAGTCGAGGATGCCTGTCCCTACAGTCAGGAGCCTAATGCGCCCCACTTTTCCGCTGCCTTTGCCGCCCTGTCGTTGCCGCCCTCCGGGAGTAGAAAGGGCACAAAAAACAGGCCTCCGACCACGGAAGGAACCGCGCAATACAGGCCTCCCTCCGGGAGGGAGGTGGTGAGCGAAGCGAACCGGAAGGAGCCTGCG
>CAYXDB010000038.1:0-13469 GCA_964463735.1 uncultured Ruminococcus sp.
CATCCAGGGTCTGCGCATGACGATAGCACAGGACAAAGGCGACAAGGGAAAGCCCCAGCCCTACAAGGATCACGGCAAGGCCCCATCCGGTATACGGAATGAACTCCCCGGACATGAAAAGCAATGTGCCCAGAATGGAGACCGGGCGCGTAATGATCTGCATACCCAGGAACACCGGCCAGCGCATATGGGTGATGCCTGCTATGGCGCACAGCGCATCATCCGGGAAGGCGGGCAACAGGAACATGAAAAACAGCAGGACATTTTCCTTGCCCTTACATTTATCTAAATAGTGATCGACCGTTTCGCGCCCGCCGGCGGCCCAGTCCACAAAGCGGCGGCCGACACACCGCCCGAGTGCAAAAGCAACGATGGCGCCGAGCAATATCCCGATAAGTGAATAGAGCGCCCCAGGCCAGAAGCCAAACAGCATCCCCCCTGCCAGGATGGTAACGGCGCCTGGGATGGGGACGAAAGTCACTTGTAAAAAGGAGATCAATATAAAGACCATGACGCCATACCCACCCGTCCCGGCGATCAGTTCCTGCAAGGCCTCCCGGCTAAGATCGGTGTATCCCAGGAGCGCCAATATGCCATATCCCAGCCCCAGGAGGGCGAGTACACAGAGAACGCCGGGCAACAGGCGCAAGAGCACCTGCCAGAGTTTTATCTGGCGCGGGGCGGAAGGCGCGCTTTCGGCATTTTTCATACGCGCGCATCCTCCTTCCCTTCCGCGCCATCTTTCCTCTCATTTGGCACTGCGGGAGATGCGGCCATCTGCTTGGCATAGGTGCGTGGGGCGCAGTGATAGTAACGGCGGAACATCTTGGAAAAATTCAACGGGTCACGATAACCGGAGAGCATGGCGCTCTCGGATACGGTACGCCCCTCACGCAGAAAGGCCACCGCCGCATCCAGACGCGTCCGCACCAGGTATTCCTGCATCGTCATACCATAGCGGCGATGAAAAAGGCGGGAAAGATAGCGGCGGTTCAGCGAGAGCATGGCGGCGATCCGCTCGACCGATATGTCCTGCATATACATTGTGCGGATATAGTTCTCTGCCATGCGGGCATAGTGTGCGTGGGGCGAGCGTGCCAGGAGCGCGGCCATCAACCGATGGATCACCGTGACCACATATTCTTCCCGCATGTTCTCCCATCCGGCGAAGCCCTCCCGCGCTGTTTTCTGCAATTCGCGAAAGAGCGTGGGGGGCAGTTCCCCCACAGGAGACGGAAGCGCCTGCAGCCGCGCGGCCAGGGTACCGTCAAAGCCGATCCAAATATAATGCCACGGATCCTGGGTACTGGCGACATAGGTATTGACCTCCCCCGGGCGGATCAGAAAGAACTGACCGGCGCTCAATTCATACGTGCCCTGCGGCGCATAGAGCTTCCCACTGCCGGCAAACACATAGTGAATCAGATAAAACGGGCGTGCATACGGGCCGTAACTGTGCCCGGGGACGCATTCCTCTTCTCCGCATTCACGGGGATTGAGATCCGAGAATCCCCGGTCGATCATCCAGTAGTTCCACACGGGCGCCATCTCCTTTGCTATCGCGATTTTGGTTACATTATACCATATACAGGTGACATAATGCAATAGTATTCCCCAAAAATATCTGTTATAATAGCGGCACAGGCGGAGAACCGCCAAAAAAAACGAGGAGGAAGCAAATAATGAAGCTGACATTCATGGGGGCCGGGAGCACGGTCTTTGCCAAAAATGTGCTGGGAGACACGATGATGTGTGACTCTTTCCACGATGTGGATATTGCACTTTATGACATTGACGCAGAGCGCCTGGACGAGTCCTATCTTCTGATCACGGCTATGAACAACACGATCAATGAGGGCAGAGCCACGGTCAAGAAATATCTGGGGGTAGAAAACCGGAAAGAAGCACTGCGCGATGCCGATTTCGTGGTGGATGCCATCCAGGTCGGTCTGTATGACCCCTGCACCATCATTGACTTTGAGATCCCGAAAAAATACGGTCTGCGCCAGACCATCGGCGATACGTTGGGCATCGGCGGTATCATGCGTGCGGCACGTACCATCCAGGTGCTGAAGGGCTTTGCCCGCGATATGGAAGAGGTGTGCCCGAATGCCTGGTTCCTGAACTACACGAACCCCATGGCTATGGTGACCGGTTTTATGCAGCGCTATACCAAGGTCAAGACGATCGGCCTGTGCCACAGCGTGCAGGTATGCTCCAGCGGTCTGCTGGAGAAGTTGGACATGAAGGATAAGCTGGAAGGCCGCTATGAGACCATCGCCGGTATCAACCACATGGCATGGCTGCTGGACATCCGCGACAAGGATGGCAACGACCTCTATCCGGAGATCCGCCGCCGTGCAAAAGAGAAGAATGCAACGGAAAAGCACAACGATATGGTCCGCTTTGACTATATCGACAAACTGGGCTACTACTGCACCGAGTCCAGCGAGCACAATGCAGAATACAATGCCTTCTACATCAAGCCGGGCCGCGAGGACCTGATCGAGAAGTTCAATATCCCGCTGGATGAATATCCGCGCCGCTGTGTCAACCAGATCGCCAGCTGGGAGAAGCAGAAGGACGAGATCATGAACGGCGGGAAGGTAGAGCACACCCGTTCCCGTGAGTATGCTTCCTGTATCATGGAAGCGATCATGACCAATACTCCCTATCGCATCGGCGGCAACGTCATCAACCATGGGCTGATCTCCAACCTGCCGGACGAGGCCTGCGTAGAGGTACCTTGCCTGGTCGACCGTGCCGGCATCCACCCGACCTACATCGGGGATCTGCCGCTCCAGTTGGCCGCCATGAACTCCTCTAACATCTATCCGCAGATGCTGGCCATCGAGGCCGCTGTGACCGGCGACCGCAAGAAGTTCTATCAGGCCGCTATGATGGACCCGCACACGGGTGCCGAGCTCTCTACGGATGAGATCGTGGCCCTGTGTGATGAACTGCTGGACGCCCACGAGAAGGCTGGCTATTCCTGCCTGCACGAATAAGCCACATGCCATCTGCCCCCTTCCCGGGCACGGCTGACATGCACTAAGGTCCCTAAACGGTAATAAATACCACCGCCCCGGCAACTTTCGTTGCCGGGGCGGTCTTTTGTATGTGTGGGAAAGATGATGGGTCAGAATGCCCAGTTACCATTCCGGAAAATCGGATGCGCAACGCCATCCTGATCGATGGCATCGATAGCAAGATCATCACAACCGATCATGAAATCCACGTGGATCATAGAATCATTGATCCCCAGAGCGCGGCACTCTTCCAGCGTCTTCTTATCATAGTCACGGATGCAGTTTTCAAAGCCGGCGCCCAATGCCAGGTGGCAGCAGGCATTTTCATCAAAGAGCGTATTGTAGAAGGTCACACCGGAATTCTGAATGGGAGAATCCTGCGGGACCAGGGCACACTCCCCCAGGTAGCAGGCGTTTTCATCCATTTTGACTATCGTGCGCAACAGCGTCTCATTCTTCTCTGCCATGACATCGGCCACTTTACCATCTTCAAAGATGACGGTAAAATTCTCGATCAGCTGGCCCTGGTAGGACAGCGGGCGGGTTGCTACCACGCGCCCCTCTGCCTTACCACGCATAGGAGAGGTAAAGACCTCCTCGGAGGGGATATTGGGGTTGAAGTCTACGCCGCCAAGGGTTTTTTCTTCCCCGCCCATGAACTGTGCCTCCGGGATCAGACCCACGCGGAGGTCGGTGCCGTTGGCAGACCAATAATGCAAGGAGACGGCGTGCAGATCATTGAGATATTTGCTGCGGGCGAGCAGGTCGGCATTGTGCGCGTTCCAATCCTCGACCGGGTCGGCACCATCTGCGCGGGCGGTATAAAGGATCATTTCCCAGAGTTTTTCTATGGCAGCGCTCTTGCGCATGTGGGGGAAGACCTTTTTGGCCCATGCTTCTCCCGGCACGGCTACGATGCACCACTGGTACTTATTTTCCATAGAATCACGATACGGTTTTACGATGGGGTACTGCATCCGCTGTACCTCGGCCATCTTGTGCTGGTTGACACCGGCAAGGCCGTCCGGATCCTCGGACTCTATGTAGATCATGGCGGGCAGGGTCTTAGCACGGTGGGCGATCTTCTGGATCTCCCACTCTTCCAACTGGCCCAGCACTTTGGCCTTTGCATGGCGATAGGTCACTTTGGCAAGCGGCTGATAGCCCCACTCGACCCGCACGCGGGAGGCGCCGGCGCGATAGCACTCATCGGCCACCATAGTAACGAACTCCGGCTGATCCAGGCCGGCACGTATGACTACTTCCTGGCCGCGCCGCACATTGACCCCTTTTCTGGCCACCAAGCGGGCATAATTACGCAAAACTGTTTTTTTCATATATGTATCCTCCTTATATATTTTGCTCAAATTTTTCCTCTATTTTTTCTTGGCGCAAGGCTCTTCTTCCTGCCCCTGGTACAGCCACACGCCTTCACAGGGGGGAAGCGTCCATACTTCCTGCAGCCGCACTTCCCCGCTCATGCACAGGCGGTACGTCTCATCCGGCAAGACAAAAGTAGTAGGGGCATCCCCCCGATTACACAGGAAGAGCAAGCGCCCGGCATCCATCTTCCGCTCTAGACACAAGCGATCCCCTTCCGCATAGCAAACGCGGTACAGGCCGTGCGCCAGGATATCCTGATACGCCTGCCGCAGGTGGCCCATGGCAGAAAAGAAGCGCACCAATTCTCCATCTTCCTGTCCCCAAGGATAGGTGCGACGGTTGAAGGGATCACGGGCGCCTTCCATCCCCGCCTCATCCCCATAATAGATAGAGGGAATCCCGGGCATGAAGCAGAGGAGCGCATAGGCAAGGCAGAGCCGTTTCCGTGCCAGTGCACGCGCAGGCGCCGAGAGGCGCAGGTTCGCCATGGCCTCATAGGTCATATGGGACGTATCCGTCCCCCCCAAGACCGTCAGGATACGTTCGGTATCGTGCGTGCCCAAAATATTCATCAGCACCTCGCTGACCGGGCGCGGGTAATGGGCATACAATTGCTGTGTCACGCGGGCAAAGGCGGGGGCATCCCCCTTTAGTACGAAGGAAATGATCGCGTCTTTCAGTGGATAATTCATGGCAGAATCGAGCTGCCGTCCGCGCAGGTACTGGCGGCGGCGCCCATATGCGATCTTGTTGCTGGCGTCCTCCCATACTTCCCCGATCACAGCCCCCTCCGCATTACAGGCGCGGATGCGGGCACGGATGGCGTAAAGGAACGGATCCTGCAATTCATCCGCCACGTCCAACCGGAAGCCAGAGACCCCGGCACGCATATAGCAATCCACGATGCCGTTTTCCCCGGTGATATACTGAATGTAACTGGGCTCAGCCGAGTTCACCGCCGGCAGGATACTGACCCCCCACCAGCAGTCATAGGCATCCGGATAATGGGAAAAGCGATACCAGGGATAATACGGTGAGTCGAGCGACTGCGCGGCACCCAAAGAATCATAGCGGCCATCCTGATTGAAGTAGCGGCTGATCGCACCGGTATGATTGAAGACGCCATCTAAGATCACATGCACGCCCTGCGCACGGCAGGCCTCCAGCAAGCGATCCAAGGCGGCGCGGCCACCGAACATGGCATCTACCTGCTCATAATCCCCCGTATCGTATTTATGATTCGAGCAGGCCTCAAATATGGGGCACAGATACAGGACCGTGATACCAAGGGAGCGCAGATACGGCAATTTTTCCCGCACGCCATCCAGGTCTCCACCATAGAACAGATCGTTTGCAAGTGGTGCCCCCGGGTAGGCGGGATACTGTGTGATCTCTGCATCCCAGGAGGTCGCCATGACAACATCCGGCCGCGCGGATGCGTGGCCGCCGCGAAAGAAGCGATCTACAAAGATCTGGTACATGACCCCTTGCCGCATAAAAGCGGGGGTAGAAAAATCATCCCGATATACCAGCAATTGATAGGCGTCTGCATGCTCCTGCTCATCGGTGAGCCAGGCATACGGGCTGGCATCTTCCCCGTGCGAATAAAGGCGTCCGTACACCGTATCCCCTACCACGTGATAATAAAACAGGCCATCCATCTCCCCGGCGCAGAGGTCAGAGAGAGAGACGATTGCCGAAAAAGCATCCCGCCCCGGCGCATCGGCATGCGACGGGTGCAGGGGTATCTCAGTCACGCGGCCATTGCTGTCGTCGGCAAAGCACAGGCACGCCGCACGCACCATAAACGCCTGATCAAAAGTGACGTCAAAGCGCAAAGCGGCCGCGCGCGGGTAAGCGCCGGACGGCACGCCCGGCGCATCTCCTTCCAGTGACTGTCTATACACATGCAAGGGGGATGGGATATCGCGGAAATTGGGATAGGCAAGCATAGATCACCTCACGGATCGTTCTTTTCCAGGACGCACGGGATGTGCCATATGCGTTCTGCATACTCCCGAATACTGCGATCTGCGGCAAAGATGCCTGCGGCGGCAATGTTTTTCAGCGATTTGGCGTTCCAGACAGAGGGGGTGGCATAATCGACCAGGGCGCGCTCATGTGCCTGATAGTAGGAATCAAAATCGGCAAGGCACATATAAGGGTCAGGCACGCCGGCCCCCATGACCAGGTAATTGGAGAAATCCACAAACGACTGGCCACCCAGGCCCGCCGTCAGTTCCGACACCGCATCTTTGATCCGCGGGCTGGCATTGTAGTAGCGCGAGGAGACATAGCCATGCTTCCACAGATCGTCTACTTCCCGCGTCGTAAGGCCGAAGAGATACATGTTCTCATCTCCCACTGCATCGTGGATCTCCACATTGGCACCATCCAGGGTGCCGATGGTGAGCGCCCCGTTGATCATCAACTTCATATTACTGGTGCCGCTGGCCTCTTTCCCGGCCAGGGAGATCTGCTCGCTGAGCTCGGCGGCGGGGATCAATATCTCGGCCAGGCTGACGTTATAATCCTCCATGAACACCACCCGTATCTTGGAACGGATGCGCGGGTCTTTCTCTATCTCACGGCTGAGCGCATTGATCAGTTTGATGATCTGCTTGGCCATATAATACCCCGGGGCAGCCTTGGCCCCGAAGAGGAAGGTCTGGGGCTGGATATCCAGTGTCGGATCCTGCTTCAGATCATGATAGAGCGACAGGATCCGCAAAACATTCAGCAATTGGCGCTTGTATTCGTGCATGCGCTTGATCTGCACATCAAAGAGCGAGTCCGGATCGATGCGGATGCCGGATTTGGCATACGCATAGTGGGCAAAGCGCTGTTTGTTGCGATGCTTGATCTCACCCAGGCGTTCCAGGACGGCCGCGTCTTGCGCATAGGGGGCAAGATCAGCCAGGTACTCCGGCTCTTTGATAAAGCGATCCCCAATACAGGAGGCGATCAGTTCTGTCAATTCCGGGTTGGAATAGCAGAGCCAGCGGCGATGCGCCATGCCGTTGGTCACGTTGGTAAACTTACCGGGCGTATCCTGATAAAAATCCGCAAAGATCGTGCGGGTCAGTATATCAGAATGCAACTGCGACACGCCATTGACCGTATGAGAGCCGACGACCGAGAGATTGGCCATGCGCACGCTCCCCTGCCCTAAGATAGCCATACGGGCTACCTGTTCGGCCCCGTGGCGCGTGCAAAGATCCAGGCGCAGGCGGCGATCTATCTCACAGATGATCTGATAGATACGCGGGAGGCGCAGGCGGAACAGATCGATGTTCCAGGTCTCCAATGCCTCCGGCATGACCGTATGGTTGGTATAGGAGATGACAGATGTGACCGTGCGCCATGCATCCTCCCACGCCATGCCGTGTTCGTCCAACAACAGCCGCATCAACTCCGGCACGGCCAGGGCGGGGTGCGTATCGTTGATATGGATGGCAATCTTATCGGCCAGGTCAGAGAGCGTGCCGTAGGTGCGCAAATGATCGGCCAGGATGCTCTGTAGCGAGGCGGCGACCAGGAAATACTGCTGGCTGAGGCGCAACAGTTTCCCTTCTGTGTGGTCATCGGCCGGGTACAGCACCTTGGAGATCACATCGGCCTGATTGCTCTTCTGCATGGCGCGGACATACTCCCCTTGCGAAAAGAGCTTCATATCAAAGTGGGTGATGTTCCGTGCCTTCCACAAGCGCAGACTGTTGACAGCCTCACAATCTGCCCCTGAGATCATCATATCATAGGGGACGGCCTGCACTTCTTCACAATCGTGATAGACGATATGCAGGCGCCCGTCTTTCCATTCTTCTTCCACGTGCCCGCCTAGGCGCACCGTGCAGACCTTATCGGTGCGCGGGACCAGCCAGCCATCGCCACCGGGCATCCAGACATCCGGCAATTCGACCTGCTCGCCATCCACGATCTTCTGCTTGAAGAAACCGTACTCATAGAGGATCGAGAAGCCGGTGGCAGAGTAGTTTTGCGAAGTCAGGGCATCCATAAAGCAGGCGGCCAGGCGCCCCAGGCCTCCGTTGCCCAGGCCGGGATCCGGCTCATGCGTATACAATTCGTCCAGCGAACGGCCCATTTCGGCCACCGCGCCGCGCATGGCGCCATCCAGCCCCAGGTTACACAGATTGTTCTTTAAGGAGCGGCCGATCAGAAATTCCATGCAGAGGTAATAGACTTTTTTGGCCTGCTGCTTTTCCACATTGATCTTAAAATCTGTGCGCTTCTGTGCCAGGATATCCTTAGTCACCAAAATGACAGAATGATAGATCTGCTCCGCATTGGCCTCCTCCGGTGTCACACCATAGTAGCGGGACAATTTGCTGACCAGCATTTGTTTCAATTCCGATTGATCGGGCAATTTTCTCATATTACAAACTTCCTTACATGCAGATAAGATTACAGGCCAGTGTACAGATCCAGATAGCCCTGTGCCGATGCATCCCACGAGAAATCCATCGCCATGGCCTGGCGGACCAGTGTGCGCCACTGCTTCGGCGCATCATAATACATGGTCACTGCGCGGCGCACAGCATCCATCATATCATGGGCATTGTATGAAACGAAGGTGAAGCCGTTTCCTGTCCCGCTATCAGGCTGGAACGGATGGATGGTATCGTACAGCCCTCCTACTTCGCGGACGACCGGGACGGTCCCGTAGGCGGAGGCGATCATTTGAGAGAGGCCGCACGGCTCACTTTTAGACGGCATCAGGAATATATCGGCGCCCGCATAGACCTGCTTGGCCAGTGCCTTGTTGAAGGAGAGGACCACGCCGATCTTAGAAGGATAGCGCAATGCCAGATCGAAAAAGAACTGCTCCAGCCCACTATCTCCTGTTCCTAACAGCACGAACTGCACGTCCCATTGCAGGATCTCTTCCAACACGCAACGCACCAGGTCAAACCCTTTGTGCGCGGCAAGGCGCGAGACCATGGCGATCACCGGTGTGGCAGGCGACTCAGGCAAGCGGAACAGGCGCTGTAATTCTGCCTTGTTCTCCCGCTTCCCGGAAAGATCTTCCCGATCGTAGTTGGCGCGGATCTCCGGATCAGACTGGGGGGCATAATATTGGGTATCGATGCCATTGACGATGCCGGAGGTCTTATAGGCAAATTGCTGTAGGATCGCAGCCAGGCGATTGCTAAAATACGGGGAGCGCAGTTCCTCAGCGTACCGGCGGCTCACGGTCGTCAGGCGATCACAGCATACGATGGCGCCCTTCATCAGGTTGATACAACCGTCAAATTCGACCGTGCTCCGGGCTTCAGGCGGCAGATCCAGAATATCCCCCAGGATCGCCATATCATACTGCCCCTGATACTCGATATTATGGATCGTATAGACCGTTTTTATGTGCTGATACTCCTGCCCGGCATATTTGCGGCGCAGATAGATCACGCACAGTGCCGCCTGCCAGTCATTGGCGTGCAGGACATCCGGATAGAATTGGAGGACCGGCATCATATCCAGCACGGCATGGCAGAAGAAGGCATACCGCTCTCCATCGTCATACTGGCCATAAAGCGACGTGCGCTTGAAATAATACTCATTGTCGATAAAGTAATAGGTCACGCCGCCCGTGCGATAAGAATACACGCCGCAATACTGGTTGCGCCAGGCCAGCTTTACCGTGAACTCACATTCTTTTTTCATGCGGGTGCGGTATTCACGGGCGACCGTCCCATACAGGGGCAGAACGGCCCGCACATCGACATCTTCCCCGCCGCAGCGTGCCAGCGCCGCCGGCAAAGAACCCATCACATCGCCCAGCCCGCCGGTCGATGCAAAGGGGACTGCCTCGCTCCCTACCAGAAGTATCTTTTTCATGCCAGCCTCCTTTTTGAAATGGTGCGTTTATCTTGTGGCAGATCATCTGCCGGGTGCTTTCTTCCGGTCACAGGATGCGTCCTTTCTCGATATAATACGGCAGGAGAGGATGCCCGGACAGCGTGGTGTTATCCCGCAGGAGCGTATTCTTATCCGCGATCACGCAATGCAAAGAGACGTTCTGCCCGGTGTACGTATCCTTGAACAGGATAGAGTTGCGCACGGTAGTCCCCTTCCCGATGTGCACGCCACGGAAGAGGATAGAATTCTCCACCGTCCCCTCGATCACGCATCCATCCGCGATGAGCGAATTGACCACGTGCGCACCCGATAGATGCTTCGTAGGGGCCGAATTGTGCACCTTGGTGAAGATGGGGCGCTCCTCATGGGCAAACAGATCGCGCCGCACGCCCTCGTCCTTCAGCAGATCCATGCTGATATTATAATAATCTTCCATAGAATTGATACTGGCGTAGTACCCGTCAAAGCGATAGACGCAGAAGTGGTCATAGGCCAGGTTGCGCTGCAGAATATCCCGGCTGAAACTGGTGTAACCGTGCGCCTGTGCATTCATGATCGAGGTCTGAAGATACTTGCGGCTCACGACCCAGATGTTCAGGTTCACATCCGCTTCACCCGTATAATTATTGGGGTGGATCAGGATCTCACGGATGCGCCCTTCCTCATCACTGCCCACCAGGATATGGCGGCGGGCCTCCTTGCTGTGCAGTTGCACCCGCTTGACCGCCATGGTCAGGTCGGCACCGCTCTCACGATGGGCCTGGATCATATCTGCCAGATCGATGTTGCATATGCCATCGCAATCGGAAAGCACCACGTAGTCCTCCTGCAGGCAGGAGACGGTGTACTGGATGCTCAAAAGTGCCTCCAGCCGTGAATTGTAGAGCGTGTTGTTCTGATTAGCGTATGCCGTGATAAAGGGGGCCAGGATACGCACGCCACCGGAGCGGCGGGCCAGATCCCAGTCTTTGCCCGATCCGATATGTTCCATCAGGGACAGGTAATTATAGTGCGTGATGACCGATATGTTGGTGATGCCGGAATTGACCATATTGGAAAGCGGGAAATCGATCAACCGATACCGACAGCCAAAGGGGACCGAGGCCATGGTACGCATACGCGTTAGCTCTGCGATATTCTTATCATGCAGATTGGAGAATATGATGCCAGCTGCTGCATTCATCATACGGGTTCCTCCTCACATTTTTTGGCATACTGTCCTTCGTTGAGCATTGCCCCAGGGGCGATATGGTCACCGGGGCGGATGTGAACATCCCCACCGACCACGGCGATCTGCGGCTCTGCCCCGCGCTCTGGTGCCGCACCTACGGTGGCATCTTTCCCGACCTCGGCGCCCGCATCCAGGATGGCGTAGCGCACCACGGCGCCGCGGCGTATGACGCAATCCTGCATCACAACAGAATCTTCTACGATCGCCCCGGGCTCTACCGTTACCCCGCTGAAGAGGACGGAATGCCGCACGGTCCCGTAGATATTGTTCCCTTCACTGATGACGGCGTTCTGGATGCAGCTGCCTGCGCCGATATACTGTGGCGGCAGCGCAGGCGTGCGGGAATAGATGCAGAAGGAACGGTCACATATATCATATACGGGCGTTTCCCCCAGCAGGTCCATATTGGCATCCCACAGACTGCGGATCGTGCCAACATCCTTCCAATATCCTTCAAAGGCGAAGGCGTGCAGGCGGCGACCATCCCGCAACATAGCTGGAATGATATTCTTGCCAAAATCATTAGCAGACCCCGGCGTAGCTTCATCCTGTATCAGATACTGGCGCAACAGCTGTGTATCGAACAGGTAGATGCCCATGGAGGCGTGGGTACTTTTGGGGTGCTTTGGCTTTTCTTCAAACTCCACGATACGGCCGGTCTCATCGGTATTCATGATACCGAAGCGGCTGGCCTCCTCCAGTGGCACATCGATCACGGCGATCGTACAGTCGGCGCCGGATGCGCGGTGGGCATCGATCATCTGGCTGTAATCCATCTTGTAGATATGGTCCCCGGACAGGATCAGAACATACGCGGGATCATACCGCTCAATAAAATTCAGGTTCTGGTAGATGGCATTGGCCGTACCTTTATACCATGCGGCACCTTCCTTTGCCTGATAGGGCGGCAACACCATGACCCCACCGGACACGCGGTCCAGATCCCACGGCTGGCCATTCCCAATATACTCATTGAGCACAAGGGGCTGATACTGCGTCAATACCCCCACGGTATCTATACCGGAATTGATACAATTGGAGAGCGGAAAATCGATGATACGGTACTTCCCCCCAAATGGAACAGCCGGCTTTGCCGTCTTCTCCGTCAGGGTATACAGGCGGCTCCCCTGTCCTCCGGCCAGCAACATGGCGACACATTCTTTACGGTGAAACATAGTACGACCTCCCATCAGAGTATTGTTTTTTTCAGGTATATCGTGCTCAGCGGTGGCAATGTCACGGTCAATTCCCCCTGCGGGGCGGCGGCATCGGTCAGCACCGGGACCCCGCTACCACCATAGGCCACATCATCGGTATTAAAAAGCACCTCGTACATACCGCGTGCGACCGGTGCGATGGTATAATCCTGTCGCAGGCAGGGAGAAAAATTGCATATACACACTATCTTGTGATGGGCGTGATCCCGGCGGGTAAAGGCCACTACGTTATCCTCTTTTCGATCCGGATAGATCCAGTGAAAGCCATCCCAGGAAAAATCATCATCCCACAAGCACCGTTCCTGCAGATACAGGCGATTCAGGGCGGCCACGCATTGACGCAACTGCGCGTGGCGCGGATAGTCGCACATGAACCATTCCAGTTGATTCTGGTAATCCCATTCACGGAACTGGCCGTACTCACACCCCATGAAGGTCATCTTTTTGCCGGGGTGGGCCATCATATAGGCGAAGAAGGTGCGCGCCGTGGCGAACTTCTCCTCATATGTGCCAAAGCACTTATCCAGCAGAGAGCGCTTGCCATGCACGACCTCATCATGCGAGACGGGCAAGATATAGTTCTCACTGAAGGCATAGACCAGAGAGAAGGTCAATTTATCATGATGATACATGCGATAGACCGGATCCATGGCGATATAGTCATACATATCATTGGCCCAGCCCATATTCCACTTGAAATTGAAACCAAGCCCCCCTTCCTGCACCGGATGCGTG
>CAYXDB010000039.1:0-13357 GCA_964463735.1 uncultured Ruminococcus sp.
TCCCGGAGGAAGGCTTATCTACCGGAGGAAGGCCTATATGGCGCGGCCCTAACAAAAAAATCAAGATCATGCGAGCGATGACCTTGATTTTTTTGTGTTTTACGCCTCTATCTCAGAATTCCATTTGCAACAGCCCCTTTTGTTTTATCGTCTTCATCGCCCGGAGGATGGTTCCTTGGCGTCCATCGCACCGCGGCACAGCAAAAAACGGTGCATTCCTGCTTTTTGCTTGATTTTTCTTTGCACATGTGCTATAATGCAAGCAAGTGATATTGCCATAGCGCGGGCGCGTCGTATTGCCCGCCGTGGCGGGAAGGAGCAGGTATGCCGCAGAAGAAGAACGCCCCCGTCAGTTACCTGGACAAGATCGGCTCACCAGAGGATCTGCGTGCGCTCCCCGTCTCTGCCATGCCGGATCTTGCGCATGAGATCCGCACCTTCCTGATCGATCGGGTACAGCAGAGCGGCGGGCACCTGGCCTCCAATCTGGGGGTCGTGGAACTGACGCTGGCGATCCACCGTGTCTTCCAGACCCCGCAGGATCATTTGATCTGGGACGTGGGGCACCAGAGCTATGTGCACAAGATCCTGACCGGGCGGCGCGACCGCTTTGATACCCTACGGCAGGTCGGGGGCCTTTCCGGCTTCACCCGACGGAGCGAGAGCATCTATGACCCCTTTGGCGCCGGGCACAGCAGTACCTCGCTCTCGGCGGCACTGGGCTTTGCAGAAGCCGATCTGCTCGCCGGGCGGGACCGGTATACCATCGCCGTCATGGGGGACGGCGCCTTTACTGGCGGCCTGGTGCACGAGGCGCTGAACAACTGCCGCCCGGATCTGCCCCTTATTCTGATCCTGAATGAGAATGAGATGTCCATCTCGCCCAACCGCGGCGCCTTTGCCCAGTATATCGCCCGGGTGCGTGCCTCGCGCTCCTATCTGGCGACCAAACGCTTTACCATCGCTTTCCTGCATCGGTTGCCGCTCATCGGGCCGCCCCTGTATCGCGGGATGCGTGCCCTGCACCGGCAGATGCGGCGGCGCATCGCCCAGCGCAACTATTTTGAAGAACTGGGGTTCCTGTATCTCGGCCCGGTAGATGGGAATTCTTATAGCCGCGTGGAGCATGTGCTCCGCCAGGCGAAGGCGCGGCACGGCGCAGTGATCGTGCACGTGCAGACCCAAAAGGGGAAAGGGTATGCCCCGGCGGAAAACGACCCCAAGCGGTTCCACAGCATGGCGCCCCCCGCCACCACCGGGGCGACCTCCTCCTTCCATGCGGTATTCGGGCAGGAGTTGACGGCCATGGCGCAGGACGACCCCCGCCTGTGTGCCATCACGGCCGCCATGGGGCTGGGGTGCGGGCTGGAGGATTTCTGCCGTGCCCATCCCCAGCGCTTCTTTGATGTGGGCATTGCCGAGGGGCATGCCGCCACCTTTGCCGCCGGTCTGGCGGCCAACGGCATGCTGCCGTGCTTTGCCGTCTATTCTACCTTCCTGCAACGCGCCTATGACAATGTGTTGCATGATATCGCCCTGCAGGGCCTGCCGGTCAAACTGTTCATCGACCGCGCCGGCCTGTCACCGGCCGACGGTGCCACGCACCACGGCATCTTTGATGTCAGTTATCTATCCGCCATCCCGGGGATACATATGTATGCGCCGGTCACCTACGGTTCTCTGCGTGCCGCCATGCATGCCGCGATCGAGGCGCCCGGCCCGGTGGCAGTGCGCTATGCCAACGCGGCAGAGGCGGAGGAGGTCGTTGCCCGTTTTTATCCGGACGGGGACTTCCAGTGCCGCGGCGTGCGCGCCGATCTTCTGCCGGGGGCGGCACCGCAGACGCTCATCCTCACCTACGGTATGATCGTGCGGCAGGCCATGCAGGCGGCCGATGCGGCACGCGCCAAGGGGCGGGACGTGGGGATCCTGTTGCTGGAACAGCTCAGCCCCTATCCCGACACCGCCGCGCGCCTGGTGCCCTATATGGACGGGGTGAAGCGCCTGGTGTTCGTAGAAGAGGGGATAGAGAACGGTGGCGCCGCCATGCTGACCCTGCTGGCCCTGCGCCGCGCCCTGGGAGAGCGGATGCCGCAGGACGTGCACATTTTGGCGATCCGGGATCATTTTGCCGCGCCGGATAGACCGGTAGACCTCTATCATTATTGCGGCATCGCCGCAGAAGATATTTTGCACGCGGTGCTGGGAGCACCGGAGTGAAACAGCCGATCGCATGCGAGCGGTGGTCGGGTGCCACCGCGGAAAGGATACTATGACACTCAAGGAGTTGTCGGGCGGGCAGACGGCCCGTATCATCACGGTAGGAGGGCAGGGGGCCCTGCGCCGCCATTTTCTGGACATGGGGGTCATCCCCGGGGCGGAGGTCACGTATA
This sequence comes from uncultured Ruminococcus sp., assembly GCA_964463735.1. GTDB lineage: Bacteria > Bacillota > Clostridia > Oscillospirales > CAG-272 > UBA1740. Next base: position 2,394 of record CAYXDB010000039.1, read on the forward strand.
TCAAGTGCGCCCCGCTGGGGGACCCGATCGAGTTGCGCATCCACGGGTATGAACTGACCCTGCGGTGTGAAGAGGCCGCGCAGATCGAGGTGGAACTGACGGCGGCACAGCCCGCCTGCGTCCCCGCCTATGCCTGCCATGGCGGCCTTTCCTATACGGTGGAAGAGGAGCACCCCGGTCTCGGGGAAGGCGGGCGCTATCACGTGCAGACGGGGGAAGGACCGTTGCCACGGGGGAGCGTGCTCACCTTTGCGCTGGCCGGGAACCAGAACTGCGGCAAGACCACCCTCTTCAACGTCCTGACCGGCTCCAATCAGCACGTGGGGAACTTCCCCGGGGTGACGGTGGATCGCAAGAGTGGCGCCATCCTGCAGCACGCGGATACCGAGGTCACCGATCTGCCGGGCATCTATTCTCTCTCGCCCTACAGCAGTGAGGAACTGGTCTCGCGCGATTTCATCCTGCAGGAGCGCCCCAGCGGGATCATCAACATCGTGGATGCTACCAATATCGAGCGGAATCTGTATCTGACGATGCAGTTGATGGAACTGAACATCCCTATGGTGCTGGCCCTGAATATGATGGACGAGGTGCGTAACAACGGCGGCACCGTAGACATCAACCGGATGGAGGCCCTGCTGGGCATACCGGTGGTGCCGATCTCCGCCCGGCGGGGAGAGGGCGTGGATGAACTGATTCAGCACGCCCTGCACGTTGCACGGTATCAGGAGCGCCCCGGGCGCACCGATTTCTGCCGGCAGGATCAGGGGGGCGGCGCGGTGCACCGGTGCCTGCACGGCATCATGCACCTGGTCGAGGATCACGCCGCGGCGGCCGGCATCCCAGTGCGGTTTGCCGCCGGCAAACTGATCGAGGGGGATGCCCCGGTCGAGGAGGCATTGCAGCTTTCCCCCAATGAAAAAGAAACATTGGAGCACATCATCGTACAGATGGAGCAGGAGCGCGGCCTGGACCGCGCGGCCGCGATCGCGGATATGCGCTTCTCCTTCATCCGGGAACTGTGTGATGCCACCGTCGTCCGGCCGCAGGAGAGCAAGGAGCACGTGCGCAGTGCCCGCATCGACCGCATCCTGACCGGGCGCTATACCGCCCTGCCTTCGTTTATCGCCATCATGGGGCTGGTCTTCTTCCTGACCTTCCATGTGATCGGCGCAGGCCTGCAATCGCTGCTCGCCTGGGGGATCGATGCCCTGACCGCCTGGTGTGACGCGGCACTGACCTCCCTTGCCGTCAATGAGGCACTGCATTCCCTGATCATAGACGGCATCTTTGAGGGGGTGGGGACGGTCGTCAGCTTCGTGCCCGTCATCGTCACGCTCTTCTTCTTCCTGTCTCTGCTGGAGGACAGCGGCTATATGGCGCGCGTGGCTTTCGTGATGGATAAATTGCTGCGCAAGATCGGCCTGTCTGGGCGCAGTATCGTGCCGATGCTGATCGGCTTTGGTTGTACCGTCCCCGGTGTCATGGCGACCCGCACATTGGCATCGGAGCGCGATCGTAAGATGACCGTGATGCTGATGCCGTTTATGAGTTGCACGGCCAAATTGCCGATCTATGCCTTCTTTTGCCAGGCATTTTTCCCGGAATACGCTGCCCTTGTCATGATCGGCCTGTACGCGGGCGGCATCCTGTGCGGCATCCTGTGCGCCCTGCTGGCCAAGCGGACCATCTTCCGCGGGGAGGCCGTTCCCTTCGTCATGGAACTGCCCAATTATCGCCTGCCCACGTGGAAGAACGTCCTGCAACTGCTGGGGGATAAGGCCCGGGATTTCCTGCAACGCGCCTTTACCGTCATCTTTGTCGCTTCCATCGCCATCTGGTTCCTGCAATCCTTTGACTTCGGCCTGCATCTGGTGGAGTCGCAGGACAGCATGCTGGCGCAGATCGCCGGGCTCATCGCCCCCATCTTTGCCCCGCTCGGCTTTGGTGACTGGCGGTTCTCCACCGCCCTGATCGCGGGATTTTTAGCCAAGGAGAGCGTGGTCTCCACCCTGTCGGTGCTTTTAGGCGGCGGGGGAGAGGCCGCCCTGCTGGCCCTGCTCACCCCCTCGGCCTGCGTGGCCCTGCTGGTCTTCTGCCTTTTGTACACGCCCTGCGTGGCCGCCGTGGCCTCTGTCCGGCGGGAACTGGGCGGGAAATGGGCCGGTGCCATGGTGCTGTTGCAATGCGGCATTGCCTGGTGCGCTGCCGCCGTGGTACGCCTTGTGCTCCTTGCGTGCGGCGTGGCCTGATACATAGCCGTATGCCCCGAAAAAAGCGTGACTGCTGTACCGTTCTGGTGCCGTGATCGCGCTTTTTTGCATTTATTTCAGTACTTTGCGCATACTGCACAAAAAACTTTTTTATTTTTGGTCATTATGAGAATTGCCGAACGCGCTTTTTCATGGTACAATGGTGATGACTGGGAATAAGCACCCCAGTACCTATCATGCGCCCTGCACAGCAGGGCCACGCTGAAAAGGAGAAAGATATGAAGGAATTGCATTTTAACGAGAAGGCCCCCTGCGTTTGCGGCGCAGGCGCACGCCTGCGTGCGGATTCCCCCGCGTTCCAGGAGGATACGCAGTGCTCTTGCCTGCACCGGGGCGATCTGGTCGTCACCGAGACCACCGTGCTGAAGGGTAAGCGCATCCTGGGCGACCTGACCATCGCGGCCACTGCCCCCGGCACCGCCGTGCGTGACTGTGTGGTGGAAGGGAATGTTTCCCTCCTGGCAGACGATACCCAGCTGATCCATGCTACCGTCAGTGGCACGATCCAGATGGGCAAGGCGCTGAACCTGATCGTAGCGGCCAGCCGCGCCAAAGATATCGTGCTGGACGGCGCGAAGAACTCTGTCATCCTGAAGAACAAGGTAGAGAGCATCACCGCGCAGAACGGCCATGCCATCTATGTGATCGAGAACGTGGCGGGGAAAATGACGCTGACGGATAATAATTATCTGATCGCAGATTGCAACGCGTCCGACACCGTGGTCGCCGACCGTAATGACAATACCAACGGTAATAACCTGATGGACGTGGATGCACGCCTGCCGGTGGGGGCAGATGAGAACCTGCTGCCGCATACGGACAAGGACCTGTTCGTGGATATGCCGCGTAAGACGACCGTGCTGGACCCCGATGTGAAGAATGCACTGCCGCTGCCGGTATATGTCAACACCCTGTCCCTGCGGGATGAGGTAGTGATCGTCCCGCCCGGTGCCTATACATCGGACGCAGAATGGAACTTCACAGCCGCTTCTTCTCACACCACAGTCTACGCCTATGGTGTCTATGCAGAGCGCCAGAAGGATCTGGGTACTCAGGCACGCTTTGTCGGTGCTAAGCAAGTGACATTGAAGGGTATCACCTTCGCCTACCGGCAGCAGTCCTGCGGCCAGGTGCATCTGCTGGAGAAGCTGGGCATGGAAGAAGAGGGCGAATTCGGTTGGGTGCGTGTCGTCTCTGCCGCTGGTATGATGGACGAATTCGGCAATACCAACCCGGCCTATTTCAACACCAATGGCATGGGCGCCCAGAGAATGGGCACGGGCTATGCCTACTGCGACAGCTGGTTCAAGAGTATTGAACCGACTGAGGCAGATGGCACCCGCCGCATGCGCGTGTATAAGGATGTGTATAACTACCTGGCCAACGGTGATGTGCTGACCTGCCGTGCCTGCAATGGTGGCGTGGCCATCCCGCTGAACTCCGGGTGTGAAGATGTGGTGTTCTATGACCTGACGATGTTCGGCGGTGCCGCCGGCTTTGCCTGGGTGGAAGGGGATAACCTGACCGCCACCACCTACTTCCGTGTGGCAAACACCACCCGCTCGGCCGAGGTCATCGACGAGGAGACCTATCGCCGCTATCGCGCGTATGAAGAGAAGTACGGCGTTTCGCTGGAGGTCTATCAGGATGCACTGGGCCGCTTCCGCGGTGCGCCTGCGCACATCGGCTCGATCGATGCGACCCATACCACCCGTTGCGCACAGGGCTCCATCTGCGTGGCCTGCATGTTTGAGAACATGTGTGATGACGGTACCAACCAGAACCACACGCATGCCCGTATCGCCGATATCAAGGATAATGGCGACGGCACCGCGACGATCCTGTACAAGGGATGCCTGTCCATGTACTCCTATAACTATCGCGGCGGCGCGAATTTCAAAGAGCACCGTTGCGGCGGCTTCTGTGCAGATTTCAAGGTAGGCGACCGCGTCTACGTGTACAACTCTGCCGGGCAGCTGATCTGCGATACCCCGGCCCTGACCGCCACCGTGAACCACGAGATCGGCACGGCCCCCGAGTACGGTACGGAACTGCGCTTCAAGAGCGTGACCGTGGCGACCTCCGCCGTGAACTTCCAGGGGCTGGAAGGCTACGATCTGTCCGCCAATACGCCGAACGATAAGCCCGGTGAGAAGGTGCTGATCGATAATATGTCCCAGGCCTCCAACGGCTTCATCTTTGATAACACGCTGGTGCGCAACATCCGCTCCCGCGGTCTGTTGATCAAGGCATCGGACTCCAAGATCGTGAACTGCTCCTTCAAGAACATTGGTATGTCCTGCGCCGCCATCCTGTATGAGATCTTCTGGGGTGAGTCCGGCGTGACGGAGAATATGGAAGTAGCGCGGAACCTCTTTGATCATACCGGTTACTTCAACACGAACTGGGATCGTTATGCCCCGGTGGCCATCGAGGGCCTTGGCTCCCGCGTGGACGAAGACTATCTGCTGTACAAGAACATCGTCATCACGGATAACGTCATTCGTAACCGCACGACCAAATATGCCGTGTATGTCAACTCGGCACAGGGCATCACCATCCGGAACAATGACTTTGGCGAGAGCGGTTTTGCGGCCGATGTGCACCTCAACGGCGCCATGAACGTAGAACTCTCCGACAATATTTATTCCGATAAGAGCATTGCCCGCCGCGACGCCATCGTGGCCGCCCACGTCAAGAATATCTATGGTAGCGACGTGATGGAGAACGGCAAGAGCATCATCCCGGATCAGGAGTGATCCTTTCCTGGCCCCGTATCCCGTGCGCCCGCACGGGATACGGGGCCCACGTTTTGCAGGGAGGAGCCCTGCGCGGCAATGTTGCCGCGCCATATAGGCCCTTTCCCGGGGACAAAGTAAAAAGAGCAAGGTCATGTTCACGATGACCTTGCTCTTTTTTTATAGGCATATCTGCCGCTTGCCAGTTCCTGCTATGTACCAGGCCGCGATGCCTTGCCTCTCGGAGGGAGGCGCATGACGGTCAATTTTGCTTTTGGACGGATTTGTACTCATCATAGAAGCGGAAGTAGGGGCAGTGGCTGTTGTGGAGGGCGCGGTAGTATTCGTCCTCATCGAGGGAGAGACAGCATTCTGCCACGCCGTCTTCATCGGTGTCATAATATACGCAGTCCTCGCACCGCCCCACCGGGGCGGGCTTTTTCCGTGGCTTTGTCATGTGGCCTCCTGTTGTGTGATCGTCCATGTCTTCCCGTCGCTCTGCGAAAGGACAGTGCCGTCCACCGTTTGATAGATCTGGACGCCGGCCGCCCGCAGGTCGGCACGCTTGCCACTTTTGAGCGGTTCCTCTTCCGAGCAGGTGACGATGCCATAGGACGGGGCAGAGGCCGCAAGGAATGCGGCAAGGTTGTCGATATTATTGCCGTGGTAGGGCACCTTCAGCAGGTCGCACGAGATATCTTCTCCGGACTGGAGCAATTCTTTGATGCGTGCCTCCTGGATATCCCCGGCAAAGAGCATGGCGGTATCCCCGTATACGGCACGCACGACCAGGGAGGTGTTGTTGCTGGTCTTTTCGGCATAGGAGAGGGAATCGGGGGGCAGGAGCGTCAGGGAGAGGGTGCCGATGGAGAGCACCGTTTTCTGCTGTACGATATGCGGGGTGATCCCGCGGGATGCGAGCGCGGCGGTATAGCGATCCATGGCATCACTCTCTTTAACGGGGGATGCGGCGTATACGGCCTGCACGGGGAACTCCTCCAGGATCGCCGCCGCCCCGCCGATATGATCCTTGTCATAATGTGACAGGATCAAAAGATCCAATTGCTGGATCCCGTGCGCCTGCAAAAAGCCCAGGACGGCCGTGGCATCGGGGTCCTCCCCCGTGTCGATCAGGATGGCCAGCCCCTCGGTATAGATGAGGGCGGCATCTGCCTTCCCTACGGAAAGAAAGGCAGTGTGGAGCATCGCATCGCTGGCACCGGGCGCCTGCGGTGTATCCGGCCCCGTGCAGGCGCACGCCGTGCACAAAAGAGAGAGCAACAGGCAGAGGCATAGTTTTTTCACGCGCGGTCTCCTCCTTTTTGGTTTGTTCTTTCCCAGTATAGCATATTTTGCAAAAAAGTGCAAGGGGGAGGGAGACCCCCCCGCCGGTGGGGCATTGACAGGGCGCCGGGGGGGAAAATTATTCTGGTCACGGTGCATCCGGCGCCCCCTGCATGCCCAGTTTGGCACGCAGGTATTGCCCGGTGTAGGAACGGGGGCAGGCGGCCACTTCCTCCGGTGTGCCGGTCGCCACGACCTGCCCGCCGCCGTCCCCGCCTTCCGGCCCCAGGTCGATGAGGTGATCGGCGCATTTGATAAAGTCCAGATTGTGTTCAATGACGATGACGGTGTTCCCAGCATCCACCAGCGTCTGCAATACGCTGATCAGTTTGGAGACATCTTCGGTGTGCAGGCCGGTGGTCGGCTCGTCCAGTACGTAGATCGTCTTGCCGGTCGAGCGGCGGGAAAGTTCGGTCGCCAGTTTCACGCGCTGGGCCTCCCCCCCGGAGAGGGTGGTCGAGGCCTGCCCAATCTTGATATAGCCCAGCCCCACATCACACATCGTTTGCAATTTGCGGGAGATGGACGGCAACCCGTCAAAGAAGGTGACGCCCTCCTCGGCGGTCATCTCCAGCACCTCGTAGATGTTCTTCCCCTTGTATTTGACTTCCAATGTCTCCCGGTTGTAGCGCATGCCGTGGCAGGCATCGCACCGCACATACACATCCGGCAAAAAGTGCATCTCGATGCACTTCACACCGTCCCCTTCGCAGGTCTCACAGCGCCCGCCACGGACATTGAAGGAGAAGCGCCCGGCACTGTATCCGCGTGCCTTGGCATCCGGCGTCCGGGCAAAGAGATTGCGGATCTCAGAGAACAGGCCGGTATAGGTAGCCGGATTGGAGCGCGGGGTGCGCCCGATGGGGCTCTGGTCGATGGCGATCACCTTGTCCAGCGCCTCCCAGCCCTCCAGCCGCGTAAAACGCCCGGGGTGCAGATTGGTACGGTTCAACTGCCGCGCCAGTGCACGGTAGAGGATGCTGTTGACAAGAGAAGACTTGCCGGAGCCGGAGACTCCCGTCACACAGGTGAAGGTCCCGAGCGGGAAGTCTACGGTAATATCCTTCAGATTGTTCTGTGCGGCACCCACCACGCGCAGAACATGCCCGTTCCCCGTGCGGCGGGTGGCCGGCACCGGGATGCATTTCCGCCCGGAAAGATAGTCGCCGGTAATAGAACCGGGGGTGGCCGCCACCTCCTGCGGGGTGCCGGCCGCCACGATCTCACCGCCGTGGATCCCGGCGCCCGGCCCCACATCCACCACATAGTCGGCCGCCCGCATCGTGTCTTCATCATGTTCCACCACGATGACCGTGTTGCCCAGATCCCGCAGGTCCTGCAGGGTGGCGATCAGTTTGTCATTGTCCCGCTGGTGCAGTCCGATGCTTGGCTCGTCCAGAATGTACATCACGCCCGTTAAAGAAGCGCCGATCTGCGTGGCCAGCCGGATGCGCTGTGCCTCCCCGCCGGAGAGGGTACCGGCCTTGCGCGCCAGCGTCAGATAATGCAAGCCCACATTGCACAAAAAGCGCAGGCGCGCCACGATCTCCCGCCGGATCTCGTGGGCGATCTTTTCCTGCGAGGGGGTAAAGGTCAGGTTCTGTACAAAGGTCAGCATGTCCGCGGCTGAAAGGCGGCAGATCTCATCGATGTTCAAACCGCCGACCGTCACCGCCAGCACCTCGTCCGACAGGCGCCGCCCCTTGCACCGGGGGCAGGGGGCATCCTCGATAAAGGCCTCATAATAGTCGGCCGCCATATCCGGGTTCTGCTGGATGCGCCGCTCGATGATGGGGATGATGCCGTCATAGGTCGTGACCTGATCGACCCCCTCTTTGCCAAAATAGCGGCGCACGGCATAGGTCTTCTGCCCCGTGCCGTAGAGCAGGGCATGCATGGCCTGCTCGGAAAATTCGCACAGCGGGGTATCGATGGTGCACCCCAATTCTTCCAGCGCCGCCAGGATGAGCGGCCCGTTCCAGGATTTTTCGTCAATGGTCTTAAAGCCGTTGACCACGATGGCCCCCTGCCGCAGGGAGAGCGACAGGTCGGGCATGATCTTTTCGGCTGATATGACCCGCAGGTCCCCCAGCCCCGCGCAGGCAGGGCAGGCGCCGATCGGACTGTTGAAGGAGAACATCCGCGGCTCCAGCGTGCCAAAACTGATGGCGTGTTCTTCACAGGCGTATTTTTTCGAGAAGGTCAGGTCGGTCGGCTCGCCCTCCCCCTCGCGCGGCAAAAGCTGGATGACCAGCCGCTCATCGGCCAGCGCCAGCGCCGCCTCGACCGAGTCGGTCAGGCGGGAACGCAGGTCGGGCCGCATGACCAGACGGTCCAGCACGATGTCGATATGGTGCTTTTGATTTTTGTCCAGCCGTATGTCCTCGGATAGATCGCGCAACGTGCCATCGATGCGTGCCCGGACATAGCCGCCGCGCCGCGCATCCGTGAGCACCTTCTCATGCATGCCTTTTTCGCCGCGCACCACCGGCGCCATGACCATAAAGCGCGTGCCCTCCGGCAGGGCCATGATGCGGTCCAGGATGCTCTCGGTGGTGGTCTGGCAGATCTCCTTGCCGCACACCGGGCAGTGGGGGACGCCCAGACGGGCGTAGAGCAGGCGCAGATAATCATAGATCTCGGTCACCGTGCCTACGGTAGACCGGGGGTTCTTGGACGTCGTTTTCTGGTCGATGGAGATGGCAGGGGATAGCCCGTCGATAGAGTCGATGTCCGGCTTGTCCATCTGTCCCAAGAACATACGCGCGTAGGAGGAAAGCGACTCTACGAAGCGGCGGTGCCCCTCGGCATACAGCGTGTCAAAGGCTAAAGAGGATTTGCCGGAGCCGGAGAGCCCCGTCAGGACTACCAATTTGTCCCGCGGGATGTCCAGGGAGATGTTCTTGAGATTGTTGACGCGTGCACCGCGTATCGCTATGGTCTTCTGCATTATTTTTTCACCTGCAATTCTTTGATCTTGTCGCGCAGGAAGGCGGCGCGCTCAAATTCCAGGGCGCGGGCGGCCTCCTGCATCTCTTGCCGGAGGGATGCGATCAGTTCGTCCCGTTCCCCGGCGGAGAGCTTTTCCCCGGCGCGCGGCAGGCGGCTCTTCTTCTTGTCTTCTTTCTTGCCGATGGCGATCAGTTCCGCCACCTTTTTGCGCACCGACTGCGGGGTGATGCCGTGCGCCTCGTTATAGGCCTGCTGGATGGCACGGCGGCGCTCCGTCTCGCGGATGGCCGCCTGCATGGAAGGCGTGATGCGATCCCCGTACATGATGACGTGCCCGTCCACATTGCGCGCCGCCCGCCCAATGGTCTGGATCAGGGCCGTCTCGGAACGGAGGAGGCCGTCTTTGTCGGCATCCAGGATCGCCACCAGCGCGACCTCCGGGATGTCCAGCCCCTCCCGCAACAGATTGATGCCGACCAGCACGTCATACGTGCCCAGCCGCAGATCCCGGATGATCTCCTGCCGCTCCATCGTCTCCACCTTGTGGTGGATGTATTTCACTCGGACACCAAGGCCAGAGAGATAGTCGGTCAGGTCCTCGGCCATCTTGGTCGTCAGGGTCGTGACCAGCGCCTTCTGCCCGGCCTTGACCGTCGCCTGCAATTCGCCTACCAGGTCGTCTACCTGCCCCTCGATCGGACGCACCGTGATAGAAGGATCCAGCAGGCCTGTGGGGCGGATGATCTGCTCCACCACGCACGTGGCGTGCTCCCGCTCGTAGGTGGCGGGGGTGGCACTGACGTAGCAGACCTGGTGGATGCGTGCTTCAAACTCGTCAAAGTGCAGGGGGCGATTGTCATAGGCGGAAGGGAGGCGGAAGCCGTAATCCACCAGATTCTTCTTGCGGGCGGTGTCCCCCCCGCTCATGCCCCGCACCTGCGGTATGGTCACGTGTGACTCGTCAATAAACAGGATATAGTCAGACGGGAAATAATCCAGCAGCGTGTAGGGGATAGAACCGGCCGGGCGCCCGGAGAGGATGCGGGAATAGTTCTCAATGCCGGAGCAGAAGCCCACTTCCCGCAGCATGGCGATGTCGTATTTCGTGCGTTCCTCGATCCGCTGTGCCTCCAGTAACTTGTTCTGGGAACGGAAGAAGGCCACGCGCTCCTGCATCTCCTGTTCGATCGCGGTCAGCGCCGCCTCCCGCTTCTCGTCCGAGACGGCATAGTGCGTCGCCGGGAAGATGGGCACGAAATCCAGTTCGCGCAGCACCTCCCCCGTCACCACATGGATCTCACGCAGGCGGTCGATCTCATCCCCAAAGAATTCTACCCGGATGGCACGATCCCCGGAGGAAGCGGGGAATATCTCCACGGTGTCGCCCCGCACCCGGAACTTGTCACGGGTAAAGTTCAGGTCGTTGCGCTCATAATGGTTGGAGATCAGCCGGGTGATCAGCCGGTCACGGGAAAAGGGGGCACCGCGGCGGAGGTCGATCATCATCGTGCAATATTCCGTGGGGTCGCCCAGACTGTAAATGCAGGAGACCGATGCCACGATGATCACGTCCCGCCGCTCAAACAGGGCCGAGGTGTCGGAGTGGCGCAGTTTGTCTATCTCGTCATTCGCCAGCGCGTCTTTTTCAATATACATG
>CAYXDB010000040.1:0-13324 GCA_964463735.1 uncultured Ruminococcus sp.
CCCCGACAGATCCCAGCACCCCGACAGATCCCAGTACCCCAACGACTCCCAGCACACCAGCTGAGCCGGCCAAGACTTCTACGGTGACTTTCTATGATGAAAATGGGAATAAACTGTCTTCTACCACGTATGAAAACGGCGCCACCCCGGCCTATACATATTCTGTGACCGATACACAGGAATGGAAATATACCTGGCTGGGCTGGTCGGCGACTCAGGGCGGCCAGGTGCTGTCGGCTTTGCCCACGGTGCAGGCAGACGCCGCTTATTATGCTGTCGTCCAGCGTACGAAGCAGACCTATACCATCACGTTCCAGACAGGGGGCGCGGGAGCGTATCACCTCTGACGGTGGAATATGGCACCGTGCCTTCCGCACCGACTGCGCCGACCGATGAAAACTATCGCTTTGTGGGATGGTGCCTGGATCAGGAAGGGCAGCAGACCTATGATTGGACAAAGGCGATCACAGGAGACGTGACCCTGTGGGCAAAATGGAACAGCAAGGTGGATCTGAGCACCCTGCTAAAAACACTGCTAAGCGGATATAATGTCTCGCCCTACAGTTTCATCCCAGAAGCGATGCAGCCCCAGTATAGCAAAAACCTCGTTACGAAAAGTGCCCTGGTCACCGATTACAGCAAGGCCGTCCAGGTATCGCAGATCCGCAGTGGTGGCTTTGGGGAGCAATGGAACATGGTCGTGGAGAACATCGACCAATCTACATTGTTCCACAATACGTTGTCGGTCGTGGACGGTATTGCCACCGCATCGGTAGCGGCCTTTAATAACTATCTGGATAAGAATCCGCAGGATGCTTCCCAGTATACCTTTGCCCAGGGCATCTATCAGGTGACCATCCACTATGATGGCGATGTGCTCCGCTACGTGATCGACTACACAGCCGACATTCCGGTGTTGGGTACGCAGACGGTGCAGATCGCGCTCTCGCTGAAGGTGAGCAGTGGGGAAAAGGCGGCGCGTATCCAGATCGGCGATGCCAATGCCATGACCTATCAGATCACAGAGGACCGCTATGAGTTCGCCATCAAGTACCTGGGCGTCCGCCGCGCATATTTCTCGGTCCAGCGCAATGCGAGTGGGGAAGTGGAAGGACATATCTATGAGTACTTGACTGCCGCCGGAAAAGACCTGGCAAGCGCCGCCGATTTCTATGTCAAGAAGGACGGGCAGACCTATGTCGTGGGCAACAAGGCAGGCGGCATGGTGGGCTTTACCGGTTCTATTGCCGAGGTCTATGATACGGCCAGCGGCCGCCTGCTCGGTTATGAAGTGGAAGAGACCCTTTCCGAGATCACCTACAACACCCTTTGGTTCGATCTGTCCTCCTGGGAGGGGATCCAGTCGATCCGGTATGCAGAGAAGACGGATACGACCGATGCATGCTGGTATCTGAACGGTTCTGAAACACCGATGGCCACCAAGCAGGTAGGTGGCTGGAGTTTCAAGAGGTTTTCTCGGCGCTTTGATATCGAGTTCCGTACACAGTACTTCTACTCCTACAATGCAACAGACGGCACCTATGAGAAGATCGCACTGAGCGTGCCGATGCTATTCGTGCAGGAAGAGATGTACGATGACTTTGTCAAAGATTTCAAGGACACGAATGGTGTACAATTGAAATACGCCCGGGAGAAGGGGGTTCTGACCGCTATCTTGGAGGGGTATGACACGCTCTTGCCTGTCTTCAAAGAAAACAAAGGCGCGATGGGGAGCCAGGAAATCGTGAAAAAGATCGGAGAAAAATATACGATCTCTTCTAAAAAGGAAGACTGACCCCGCGGCAAACTTCCCGGCGCAGATGAGCATCAAAAAAAGGCGTGACCACGGTCACGCCTTTTTTGATACGCGCTTTTGCACCAAATGAAAGGGGCAGGAGGCTTTTACAGGTCGGTGGGGCAAAGTTCCTGCACGGGGGCCTCCGGTGTGAAGTGGACGGTGATGGTGCGCACGGCCCCGTCATACGCCAGATAGAAGCGGGCCTCACCATAGCCCTGTACCACGGCCGTTTTGCCATCGTAGGAGAGCACCTCATGCTCACTATTCTCCGGCCACAGGGCGCATCCGCCGCAGGCCACGACCTTGACCGGTTCGCCGAACGGTACGGTGACGGGGTAGGACTGGCCCTGCAGGAGCAGGGTCGCCTGGTGGGGCTGCGGCTCACTATGATACCAGTCGGTCGTCAGGAAATACAGGTGCTTCTGCCCGTTCCCCTGGTCATATACGGTAAACTGCGTTTCATCGTCCCCCTGCGCATAGCAGGTTTCTGCGCCAAGGCAGGCGGGGACGAGCGTGGAAAGCAACTGGCGGTAGGCATCGGCAACGGCCGGATGCCCGGCATATTCCTGCGCGTTGACAAAGTAGACATGTCCTTTGCCCCATGCGATATCATAGACCAGAGGATGGCCGCTATCGGTCACAAGGCACACCGGTGCCGCACAGGCATGATGGGAAACATGGAGGGGCTGCCCCGCGAAGGTATCGGGGGCGAAGGACGGGTCGGGCGCGATGGCATCCCGGAATGGATGATGGATATAAGAATGGTCATACGCGGTCACGGCGCGGCGCAGGGTCGTGGTGGCCAACTGCGGCCAGCCCAGCACCAGGGCCCCGCCCTGCCGGACATAGCGCTCCATCTTGTCCATATCTTCTTCCATGGCCTTGTTATAGCCGGGGGCGACCAGGAGGCGATAGGGCGGCAGTTCTTCTGCCTCGATCGGCAGGATATCCACATTCCCCTGCGGGGTACCGGTGTAAAAGCCCTGCGGGCTTTCCGGGCACTGGTGGACATAGAGACCGTCCAGCACGCTCTGTGGGTAGAAATAGCGCAAAACATCCCAGGCTTTTTCCGCCTCGCTGAATCCGAAGGAGGCACGCCCCCACGTATTGTTCCGCCCGAAACAGCGCCAGCCGTCATAGCGGCCGGAGAGGAAGGCGATGGGGGTGTGATAATGCCCGGTGCGGGAATGGGAGGTAAGGAAGCGGTACAGCGCCTGCTGTTGGGCGGTATGCTGGCGGCACGCCTCGGAGAAACGGTGGAAATGGGCATAGTATTCTTCCAGATGCCAGGGGCCTTCTTCCGTATTGATCTCATCCACCCCCTGGATGTAGGAGACGAACAATGCCAAGCGGTAGCGCCGATAGCGTGCGGGCGTGTCATGCGGGGAGGTGGACCACTGCACGGCCAGATGGCCGCCGGTGCGCCCCCCATATACCGCGGCCGCACCGCGCATGGCGGAAATGACGATCTCGTGCGGCCCATACATCAATTCTGCCCCGGTGAAGGTATAGCCGGCCTGATAGAAGTATTTGAAGAGTGTGGAGGGACCCGTGTGTCGCGTAGCATCTCGGCGGGTGAGCGCCAGGTGATGCACGGTATCGCGCGCGACGGCCTCCATATCCTCTTCCACCGCCATATCGCGGTATTCGGTATGGCGCCCGTTGCGGAAGATGTGGTTCTCTGGTAAAAAGTTCTCCCCGATGGTATGGGGATCTTTCCGCGCCATGCGCAGGGCCATATCAAACCAGGCCTCGGTGTTCCGGTTCCCGGTCAGGTCGAGCAGGCCCCAGTAGACGGTGGCGCCGTCCCGCTCGTGCATCTGGCGCCCCAAGAAGCCTTCGCCCGCCAGGCTGGCGGCGGTGGGGTTCAGGTGGCAACCGGGCAGTTCCCGCCCATCGATCATGTGGGCATAGCACACCCCCGCCTCGTTGAGCAGGCGTGCCGTCTCCTGCCAGAGGGCATCCTGCCGGGTGCGTGTGCCGCTCCAGCGGTAGGTCTGGCGTATGGTCAACTGGTTGCCCATGTGCTGGGAGAAATACCAGCACAGAAAATCCTGGAAGGAGCGGGGATCCTGGTGGATATAGATCATGTCAGAGGTGCCGGTGACCACCCCGTCCGGCGCGTGCTGTATACAGCGCGGGACGATGCACTTCTCGGTGGTATGCCCGTTTGAGAGGGTGAAGGACAGGTCCAGCGCCGGGGCATCGCAACAGAAAGTGAGGGCGTGCAGGCCGGCCCCCGTCACGGACAGGGGGGACAGGGCGCGGAGCGCACGGTCATCAGAGGCGAAGGTGAAGGTGGCGTCGCCTTCTGTCCGTATGAGGATGGCAAACGGTTCCCCGGCGTGGACGACCTCCGGCACGGATACGACAAAGCCGTCCCCGTGCGCGACCAGCCCGATCTCGTGCAGGTCATAGGACAGGGCATCGCGATAGTGGGAGGTGAGTTGGATGGTCAGGGTGTTCTCCCCGGGCAGCAGGATGCCGGGCGCGATGGCCAGTTCGTTTTCCGCATAGCGGTGGCAGCGCTCAAACAGTTCACCGCAGTGCAGGCAATGCCCGTTCAGCGTGATGGAGAAGGAGGGCCATTCCTTGCGGGACAGGTTCTGCCCCAGCCAGTTGAATTGCGCTTTTTCGCCCGCGTAGGGGGCAAAGGGCGGGAGGATGTTGAATCCGTTCTCCGAGAGCAATGTCGGCGCCTCCAGCCACACGCGGCCGGTATAGCCCTCCCCCTCCACCACGCAACCGATGGAGGCAATGCGGTCACAGGGCAGGGTGATGTCCTGGCCGATGACCTGCCAGTCGTATGTCCCGGCGGGGATAGAGAGGGACAGGACTTCATCCGGCGCCTGCGTCGTATCGGCGGCGTCACGGCCGTCTTGCCGATAGCGTATCTCCAGCGCAAAGGTGAGGTGGCCGTTTTCCTCCAGTGTCAGGCCATCGGCCCGTGCGGAGATCTGCATATGCCAGCGGTCGGTGTGCCCGCGCAACCCCAGATAGGAGAGGCAGGGCGGCCAGGAGAGCCGGTGATAGGCCACGCGCGGGAAGGAACCGTCGGAGGAGGAAAGATCCAGCGCGTATTGGTCGTGCCAGGCGTTGGGCGCGTCCAGTGCGTCATCGATCAGGCGGTAATAGAAGGGATAGTCCGGCTCGTCCTTCCATTGATAAAACAGCGCCGTCTCCCCGGTGAAAAACAGGCGGTCGGCGCCCGCCAGCCCCGCGCCGGAGAAGGTCAGCGTGTGGCTCTGTCCGGGTTTTAGATGGATGTCTTCTCCCGTATACAGGGGGGTATATTGTTCTTTGTACATAGGTGTTTCTCCTATCCTTTTGTAATTTTTGCAGTGGTTGTGGGTCAGGCGTCTTCCGGCATACGGTAGAGGGAGAGGGCGGTGATGCTGGCATCTTCGCACAGCAGGCGCACCGCATCAGCCCGGAAGCCCGGGCGGTTGGTGATAAACGTGCGCCCCCCGCCGATCTCCGTATCCACGATCAGGTTGCCGCCCTTCTTTTCATAATGCAGGAGCAGTTTTACGCAATAGGGCTGTGTGATCTCACGCACGTGGGCGATGGCGAAATCGTGGGAGTTCGTGTGCAGGTCACCATTTGGAAAGGGGTCGCCCTCCTGCATGGCGGGCAGATATTCGTACAGCGCCTTGATCTCAGGCGGGAAGGCGTCTGCCTGTGCCCAGGTCTTGGCCTGCACTTTTTCCTGCCCCGTGTTCCAGTCCAGCACGAACGGTTCCCCCACGCCGGAAAAGGCCAGGCCCACGCGGCCGCGCTTTCCGGGGGTGACGTGCACTTCCAGGTAATAGGAGGTCTTCTCGTCCAGCGGCAGGACGGTGCCGCAGGGGGCATCGGTGCACGCGGCGACCTGCGGCAGGGTGGCCGGGTCCGGCGTCAGTTCCGGCAACCAGTGCATGCCCAGGCGGCCGCCTGGATGCTGGATGAGCTCCCGGTGCTGGGTCACGTAGGCCCAGCCGGAGCCGCCCACCCAACCGGAGAGTATGTAGCGGCCGCCACAGCAGGCGACCATGGGGACGCCCAGCCCGTCATAAATGTCATCGCCCTGGGCGGCAAGATCGGTAAACTGTGTGTCCCCCGGCCCGGCCTGCCAGTACCCGCGGAAGCCCATGATCAGATAGCGATAACCGTTCCAGGAAAAGATAGAGGGGCACTCGGTCGAGTTGCGCACCGGGGAACTGTTGTGGCGCAGGGGCATATCGGTCTGTGTCCGTGTCCACGGGCCGTCTATGTGCGGGGCATGCCAGGCACCGTCCGCCCCGTAACCGGCGTAGAGCAGCAGGCCGCCTGCCGGGTCGGTATAGACGCTGGGGTTCTCCGAACAGTGGAACTGCTTTCCCCCCCGGCGGAAATGGATGCCATCGTCAGAGACCAGATAGTTGGCGCCGCTGGGGGTCAGCCCCTGCTCTTTCAGCGTGGCATAGTCCACCGCGCGGTAACAGCCCTCCTGCTGGAGATGCTGTTCCAGCAGGGGAGAGCCGGTCTGCGCATAGGGCAGCATGCGGCTGGTGTGCAGGCCGTGCGTGTAGTAATAACGGCCATCGGCATAGCACATGGTGCCGGTGCCAAAGGTCTCCCACTGCGCCTGGAGGGGCACCAGTTCTCCATAGTCCTCCCAGTGGATGAAATCCCGTGTGGTCAGATGGCGGGTGGAATGCGCCCCACCGCCGAAGCGGTTGCCGTGATGGTGGCGATCCTGCAGGACAAGATAATGGTAGGTGCCATCGTGGTAAAAATTCACGATATCCCCCGCCAGCAGATTGTACCCCCGGGGGGAGTAGAAGGCGATGCTCTTGTGTTGCACTTCGGTGTATGCCTCCTGCGGCAGTGCGGCAGGCGTTTTACAGAGGTCTGCCTGCAGGGAAGGAGAGAGAATGGCCTCTCCTGCGGGGGCATGCAGGGTGCCAAAGGGGAAATCACAATTGACGATCTCACCCCCCGCAAGGAAGGCAAAACGCACCCCGTCATACAACAGATACACAGCCGTCTGGTTGGCATCGTACAAGCGCAGGGGGATCCCCAGGCGCATGGTGCGCGCCAGGTCTTCTCCTCCCTTGGAGGAATGCAGTGTGATCGCCGCTTCCAGATAAGGGGAGTTCCCTGCTTCGTCGGCGTATACGTCGTAATACTCTCCCTTTTCGTAGCCGCTCAGGCGGGAAAAGTCATCCGGGAAGTGATGTATGCCGGCGTCTATCGTCAGCACACCGGGGATGGACAAAAGGGATGCCCGCCCCGGCTCCTGCGGCAGGTGGGAGAGGCGCAGGCGCAGAAGGAACCCGTCTGCCAACGCCGGTAGGGGGGATAGAGGCGCGTAGGACAGGCGCTCCGGGAAGTAGCGGATATAATGCTCGTTGATCGTGTAAGGGGGCATGCTCGATCCTCCTTTTTTCTACATAGATAGAGAAAGCAGGCAACGCGGTGCGCTACCTGCTCTTATCATATCATGCCGCACGGCGCCGGTCAAGGCTTTTTTGCGTTTTCGTGCGGATTTTTTTGCCATGCCGCCCTGCCGGGGCGATGCCCCTGCCAGCAGGCACGGCGAGTACAGAACACACGGGTCCCGCCTGTGGGCAAAAACGGCGACCCGTGTGTCGCATCAATGCGGCGCAGAGAAGCAATGGCGCAGGACGCGTGCGGCCTGATCGACCTCCTGCACGGTGTTCAGGCAGGAAAAACTGAGGCGCACGGTGCCGTGCTCTTCTGTCCCCAGCGCCATGTGCGCCAGCGGCGCACAGTGCAGGCCGTGGCGCACGCAGATGTGGTGCGCATCCAATTGCCGCGCCACCACGTCCGGCAGGGGCGCGTGGCAGGAAAAGGAGAGCACACCTCCCTGTGGCGGCGCAAATACCTGCACTGCCGGGATACGTTGTAAATGTCCTACCATGCGGTGCAGGAGGCGTGTCTCTGCTTCGCAGATCGCGCGGGGGCCTTTGCGCCGGATAAAGGCGATGCCGGCCCCCAGGGCGGCAATGGCCGGGGTGGGGAGGGTGCCGGCCTCCAGCCGCTCCGGCAGGAAGGGGGGCATCTGTGGCGAGCGGGAATGGCTCCCGCTCCCCCCTTCGATAAACGTGCGCAGGCCGCCCTCCTCCCTCAACCAGGCAAATCCCAGACCCGGCAGGCCGAACAGGCCTTTATGCGCCGGGGCGCATACGGCATCTGCCTGGCACCTCTTTACCGAAAAGGGGCGGTGCCCCACCGATTGGGAGGCATCTACGATGAAGTAGATGCCGCGGGCGCGGCACAGCTCTCCGATCTGTGCGATAGGGGCCTCTGCCCCGTCCACATTGGAAATATGCGTGCAGATCAGCATATCCGTCTCCGGGCGCAACAGGGCCAGGATGTTCTGGCAGACGTCTCCCTTAGTCGAGAAGATATCAAAATCCGCGATCCCCTCGCGCGCCAGGCGGCAGACCGGCCGGTATACGGCATTGTGCTCCCGGTCGCTGAGGAGGATATGGCTCCCCCGCCGCACGCGGGTGTAGATGGCCAGATTGAGGGCGTGGGTGGCATTCATGGTAAAGACGATGTGGCCAGGGTCGGGGGCCTCCAGCAGTTCCCCCAGCGCCTCCCGCACCCCCTCCACCATCTCGGCCGCCGCCAGGGAGAGCGCATGGGAGGAGCGCCCGGGGTTCCCGCCCGCATCGCGCATCGCGCGCGCCACCGCTTCCTGGATCGCGGGCGGTTTGGGATAGGTGGTGGCGGCATTGTCAAAGTATATCATCCGCTCACCTGTCCCATCCTACCCAGGTGTAGGGGATGCGGTTCTGCGTCAGGTGGCGCGTGGCGGCGGGCAGATCGGCCGGGCTGATCTCCAGGCCGTATACACAGCCGCCCCCTGCCTCCTTCTGCACGGTCTTGATAAGGCGCGCCGGGATCCGCGCATCGGCAAGCAGTTTGCGGGCGCGGACGGTGACTCTGACCGTTCCGATCGTCAGGATATATGGCTCCATAGGAGGCGCTCCTTTCTTGCGCACGGGCTGTGCGCATTAGCAGTGTATGCACCCCCGTTTTGCTATGTCCCCCGCGTGTCCACTTTTTCCCCTTGACAAACAGGGGCTTTTCGTATAAAATAGAAGGGAATATGCGCCGTGTGCGCCTGTATCATAGGAGGAAAACGCATGAGATCTACCAAACGCCTGCTGTCCGCTTTGCTGCTCGTGGTGCTGGCCCTGTCCTGCATCGCCTGTGGGGAAGGGGAATTTGATTACCAGACATCGGATCTGGGCAAATATCTCTCCTTCGGGGATAAGGATTATCACGATGTCACCTTTTCGGTGGAAAAAGAGGCAGATGTGACCGATACGCTGGTCCTTTCCACCTTCAACAGTTATTTTTCCCAATCGGGGGAGGAATACTATCAGCCCATCGCCGATGCGACCCGCGCGATCAAAGACGGGGATCGCGTCTATCTGTACTATTGCGGCATCCTGACCTCCGTTTTGGAGGAGGCGGTGGCCGCCGGTCGCATCCCGGATACCCGCTGTACCGGGATGACCTATGACGAGATCGTCGCACTGAAACTGGGGTTTGAAGGCGGGACGGCCTCCGCCCTGACGGGGTTGACCATCGGTTCTGACTCCTTTATCGATGGATTTGAGGACGGCCTTTTGGGCATCGTCCCTGCGGAGCACGGCAACAGTGCCCCCCTGCCGCTCTCCCTGACCTTCCCCCAGAGTTATGCCGAGAGCCTGGCGGGGAAGGACGTGGTCTTCTTCTGTGATCTTTACTATATCGGTAATTCCGGTGCCCTGTACACGTACGATACCCTGACGGTAGCGCGCGTCAATGAGATCTTCGGCCGGACGGGGGAAGAGGCCTTTGCTTCCTTAGATGATTGCCTTGCGGTCGTGCGGGAAGGATTGCAGGAGGACTATGACAGCGCCATGCGCCAGAAAAAGTGCAGTGCCCTGTGGGAGGCGCTGGCTGATATGGCTACCTTCCAGTCGGTACCGCAGAGCGCCGTAGTCGCCTATGCACAGCGCGTGCGCGATAGTTATATGGAAGACCTGCAATATCTGTATGAGCAGCAGCTCTATACCTACATCACGTATTTCCAGACAGCCGATGAACCGGGACTTACCCAGTTGGCCGCGTATCTTGGCCTGTCGGAAGATAATTTTGATGCAGAATTGCAGGAGGCAGTGGAGCCGGCCGTGCGCCAGCAGATGGTATTCTGGTATCTGGTGCGCACGTATGACCTGTTCATGACCGATGCGGAGATCGCCGCCAAACGGGCAGAGTATCAGGAAGAGTATGGGGAGGATGTGTTTGACGGATATGAAGAGCAGGAACTGATCGAGCAGTTCCTGTATGATAAGGTCTCCGATGATCTGATCACGTATCTGGATGCGCATGGGCAGATCACCTATACGAAGGCGTCCTGAGCGTGCTATGATCACCGATATCCTTACGCGCCTTTTCGTGCGGGACCATCAAAACACCGCTGACTCCCTGGTGCGTCGCCGCTATGGGACGATGGTCAGCATCGTCTGCATCTGTTGCAACATTTTGCTGGCCGCCGGGAAGTTCCTTGTGGGCATGTTGCTCGGTTCTTTGGCCATCACGGCCGACGCGGTGAACAACCTCTCGGATGCCGGTTCCTCGGTCATCAGTCTGGTCAGCTTCCGCATCGCGGCCCGCCCGCCGGATCGGGATCACCCCTTCGGCCATGCCCGGATAGAATACGTGGCCTCCATGATCGTGTCCTTCCTCATCCTGATCGTGGGGTTTGAACTGTTCCTTTCTTCTGTGGAGCAGATCCGTACTCCCACCCCGCCGGATGACACCTATCTCTGGCCATCGATCGGGATGCTGGTCGCCTCTATCCTGGTCAAGTTGTGGATGTATGCCTTTGCCCGCCGCGTGGGGCGGCGCATCGGTTCTGCGGTGATGCAGGCCACCGCGGCAGACAGCCTCAATGACTGCATCTCCACCGGTGCTGTCCTGCTCTCCACGGCGCTCTACGCGCTCTTTGGCTGGGACTTTTTAGACGCCTGGTTCGGGATGCTGGTGGCCGGATTTATCTTCTATTCCGGCTGTAAGATCCTGAACGAGACGAAGAATTCTATCCTGGGGGAGCGCCCGGTGGACGAGACGGTCGAGGCGATCCGGCGCATCGTGGGGGAATATCCGGAGGCGCTGGGCATCCACGACCTCATCGTGCATGACTACGGCCCCGGGCACATTATCGCCTCCCTGCATGTAGAGGTCAACGGCGCCGCCGATTTTTATGAATTACACGATGTCATCGACACCATTGAGCGCCGGTTGAATGAAGAATTGCAACTGCAATGTACCATCCATGCTGACCCGATCGTCCTGGGGGACCCGGAGGTGGATCGCCTGCGGGCGCAGATGGCGGCGCTGGCGGAGGGCATCTACCCGGGCATACAGGTACATGACCTGCGCCTGGTACGGGGGAAGACCCATTCCAACATCATCTTTGATGCGGCCGTCCCGTATGAATGCCCCCTGACGGAGGCGGCGGTGCGCACGCGCTTCTCTGAGGAGCTGTGCCGTGTGGATCCGCACTATTGCGCGGTCATTACCGTCGACCGTATCTAAAAAAAGCACTGGCCCCGCGCCTACATTGCAGGCGCGGGGCCAGTGGCGTTTGGCATCCGCGAAAAGCAGATGGAAGGTGTGCGCTTCCCCAGGCGCCTTTGCCATTGCGCGATCCCGCCGCGGCGGCAGGGGGTCATGACTTGCGGTAGTCGCCGGGGGTCAGGCCGGTCTTTTGCTTGAAAAGGCGGCAGAAGTAGGAACTGCTTTCAAATTCCAGCAGTTCAGCAATGCGGGCAACGGGGGTATTGCTGTTTTCCAGCATTTTTTTGGCCATATCGATCTTGCGGTCATTGATATAGCGGCGCGGGCTCTTGCCGACCTGCGCGGCAAACAACCGCCGGAAGCACCCGGCGCTCATATGGCACATCTCGGCCAATTCTTCTATGGTGACCTGCGCGGTGGGATCCCGCTCCAGATGGTCGACTGCCGGGCGGATAGAACTGCGCTGGGCCGCCTGCCCGTTGCGCGTCTCCTGGGCGAGATAGGCCAGCAGGGTATAGATATCCGCTTTCAGGCGGGCGGGGGAGGGGCACAGGCTCTCATATTCTATCACGATGCGCCGCATCAGATCCCCCACGTAGTACGGGTTCATCTCCGGGATGAGGAAGGGCGCGTGCGAGAAGGTGAGGATCCTGCCGTTTTGTACAATATTGCACTCCACTAGATAAGCATCTGGCGTGTCCTGCCCAGAGGTGAGATTGAGGACGGCGTACTCACTGCGGCAGGGCAGGCACACCAGGCTTTTGACGTGTGCGGTAAAACTGTCCTGCCCTGCGGCGCTGTACACGCCGCGGCACCCGTTCAAAAAGAGGATGCCGGTGCTTTTGCGCGGCCGTTCCCGCCGGAAAAGAACGCCATCCTGCCAGGTCTGCCGTTCGGCATAGATATCCGTCAGATCAAAATCCAAGGTACAGAGATCCGCCAGGGCGATAAGTTCCTTGTCTGCCATATCTCTCCGCCTCCCCATGTTTTGCTTGCATTATACCAAAGATCCGGCGGTTTGTCAATGCTTCTTACAACTGTTCGAAAAGTGCAATCCGTTAGGTTTGAAAGTTCATTGCAAAAACCATGCGGCAGGGATATAATGGACGCAGAACAATAGGAACGGGGGCTGTTTTATGACGGACGGGAATATTTTGAAAAGCATTTGGCGCTTTGCGGCGCCTTGTATCCTCACGCGCGCGTTGCAGAATCTGTATACGCTCGTGGATTCGGTGATCGTCGGATGGGCGATCGACCAGACGGCGCTGGCCGCCGTTGGCGCGACCGGCTCGCTCATCTCGCTCTTTACGGATACGATCATCGGGCTGATGTCCGGTTTTTCCGTGGTGGCGGGGAAACGGTGCGGGGAAAAGAACGGGGCGGAATTGCGTCGCGTGTTTGCCAATTCTCTGCTGGTCACCTTCCTTGCCAGCGCGGTCATCACGGTCGGCGGCTTTTTCCTGTCGCGCCAGATGCTCACCTGGATGAAGACGCCAGAAGACATCCTGGATGCCGCCACGCGCTATCTGCAGATCATTTTCCTGGGTATAGCCACTTCCGTCGTGTACAATTTCCTGTGCGAGATGCTCCGCGCCCTGGGCAATAGTCGAGAGCCGCTCATTTTCCTTATCATCTCTTCGGTCGTGCACATCCTGCTCATCCTTCTTTTCACCGGTGTATGGGGGATGGGCGTGGAAGGGGCGGCCCTCTCCACCGTGCTGTCCCAACTCGTGGCGGCGTTGCTCTGCGTGTGGTACATCGTGCGGCACGTGCCGGATTATGCGCTCTCTGCCCGGGATATGCGCCCGTCTGGGGAGACGATGCGGGAATGCCTGCACATCGGTGTGCCAATGGCGGTGACGAATTTTGTCGTCATGTTCGGCGGTATCATTTTGAGTTTCGTGACCAATAAGATCGGGACAGAATATGTGGCGGTATATTCCACGGCATCCCGCGTCG
>CAYXDB010000041.1:0-13214 GCA_964463735.1 uncultured Ruminococcus sp.
CTGATCGAGGCCGAAGGGAAACGCATCTACCTGACCGGGGACATGAGCCACGATCCATCTATCTACCGGAGGAGGCAGGCCCCGCCCTGCTGGCGGAATATGTCCGGGCGACCGCGCATGCCACGCTGCGCCCCGCGCTGGTGCCGCAGGTCTATGCGGCGGGGGAGGTATATCATGATGCGTGGATCCGCGTCAGCGCGGTGCCGGTCGATCACGCCCCCGGGTTTACCTGCTACGGGTACCTGATCGAGGCCGAAGGGAAACGCATCTACCTGACCGGGGACATGAGCCACGATCTGCACGACTTCCCTGCTTTCCTGTACAGCGAGCCGGTCGATCTCCTGATCACCGAGGCGGCGCACTGCACAGCAGAAACGCTCGTCTCCCTGCTGGCGCGCACGCAGGCCACGCGCGTGTGCCTGACGCATGCCTACCCGCTTTCCAAACTGGATGAATGCATGGCCCTGCAGGGACGCTGCCCCATGCCACTTCTGGTAGCCGAAGACGGCATGCAATTGCCCTTGTAAAAGCAAAAATAGAACGCACCGTGTGCCTGGCATCCGCCGGGTGTGCGGTGCGTTTTTTCTGCGGAGAGAAGAAACTTATTGTCAACTGTTGTCGCATTTTGGTTGACAAAGCATTTTTGCAAAAGGATCCGAAGAAGAAAGACCACGGCCATGACCACGGCAGGTCTCATGTGCTCTGCCGCAATTTATCCGTCATTTGTGCAAGCCTCGCGCTACGCGGGTAAGGTGCAGTCTGCGTCTGCCGCGTTTTTGCGGCCGTTTTCGTTTGTCACCCGCTTCCAGCATGCGCGTTGACGTCCATG
Organism: uncultured Ruminococcus sp.; assembly: GCA_964463735.1. Lineage (GTDB taxonomy): Bacteria > Bacillota > Clostridia > Oscillospirales > CAG-272 > UBA1740. The sequence continues at coordinate 830 of CAYXDB010000041.1, forward strand.
CGGGATTGACAAATCCCCCACCGCGTGCTATAATAGACATTGGTTGTTTTTCTCACGGGTAATGAGGCCCATGCAGGTGCATGCTATACCAAGTACCAGGAGGAAAAAACTATGTCTAAGTATTTTGGCACGGATGGGTTCCGCGGGGAGGCGGGCGTGACGCTGACCTCCCAGCACGCCTATCGTATCGGGCGCTTTTTGGGATATTATTACCGCAGGGATGCGGCGCGGCGCGTGCGTATCGCGATCGGCAAAGATACGCGCCGCTCCAGCTATATGTTTGAGTATGCCATCGTGGCCGGGCTGACCGCCTCCGGCGCGGATGCCTATATGCTCCACGTGACAACGACCCCCAGTGTCTCCTATGTAACGGCCAGTGAGGGGTTTGACTGCGGTATCATGATCTCCGCCAGCCATAACCCCTTCAGCGACAACGGGATCAAACTGGTCAATTCCCGCGGGGAGAAGATGGACGATGCCACGCAGGATCTGATCGAGGCCTATCTGGACGGGACCTATCCCCTTCCGGAGGGGGCGCAGGATCTGCCCTATGCCACCGGTGCGGACATCGGCTGTATCGTGGATCATGCCGCTGGGCGCAATCGCTACATCGGCTATCTGATATCCCTCTCCCTCTATTCCTTCAAGCAATACAACATCGGGCTGGACTGTGCCAACGGCAGTGCCTGGATGATCGCCAAGAGCGTCTTTGACGCGCTGGGTGCCAAGACGCACGTCATCCATGCCGCCCCCGACGGACTGAACATCAACCGTGAGGCGGGCTCTACCCACCCGGAGGAACTGTGTCGCTACGTGCGCGACCATCACCTGGATGCTGGTTTTGCCTTTGACGGGGATGCAGACCGCTGTATCGCGGTGGATGAGAACGGGAATATCGTCAACGGTGACCACATCCTGTATCTGCTGGCCTGCGATATGCGCAAAAAAGGCGCCCTGTGCCACAACACGGTCGTAACGACCGTCATGTCCAACCTCGGTCTTTACCGTGCGCTGGACGAAGCGGGCATCTCCTACGTGCAGACGCAGGTAGGCGACCGCTATGTGTATGAGAACATGCAACAGACCGGGCACTGCATAGGAGGCGAGCAGTCCGGGCATATCATCCTCAGCAAATACGCCACGACCGGGGACGGCATCCTGACCGCCATCAAGATCATGGAGGCCGTGATCGGCGCCAAACAGCCGCTGAGCCAATTGGCCGCCCCGGTAAAGATGTATCCCCAGGTGCTCAAGAACCTCCGCGTATCTGACAAGGCGGCCGTGCGGCAGGACGAAGCCGTGCAGGCACGTCTGGAGGAGATCACGCAGGCATTGGGCGCCTCCGGCCGCATCCTGCTGCGGGAGAGCGGCACAGAGTCGGTCATCCGCGTGATGGTCGAGGGCGAGAGCCGCGAGACCTGTGAAAAGTATGCTGACAGCGTGCTGGAACTGATCCGGGCACGCGGCCTGGCATGACGGAGGGGCGCCATGTTGGAAGAACTGAAGATCACCGCGCTCTTCCGGGAAGCAGACAGCTCCCTTGCCTATCCCTATCTGCTGCGCTACACCTACCCCTGGGAGGCGCTGGCCGATCTCCCGGCGCTGATCCGCGAGATCGCCGCCACCCTCCCGCGCGAGCGGTATGACGAGGTGTGCCCGGGCGTCTTTGTCGCAAAGGACGCGACCGTGGCACCCACTGCCTATCTGGGCGCCCCCTGCATCATTGACGCGGGGGCAGAGATCCGCCACTGCGCCTATATCCGCGGGGCGGCGATCGCCGGGCGCGGGGCCGTGGTCGGGAACTCGGTAGAGCTGAAGAACTGCCTGCTCTTTGACCGGGTACAGGCCCCACACTTCAACTACGTGGGCGACTCCATCCTGGGGCGCGGGGCGCACCTGGGAGCGGGGGCCGTCACCTCCAATGTCAAGGGCGACAAGAGCCCGGTGGTCATCCACCTGCCGGGCGGCGGCCGGTGTGAGACCGGGCGGAAAAAATGCGGCGCCATGCTGGGGGATGGTGTGGAGGTCGGCTGTAACAGCGTGCTCAATCCGGGGACGGTCATCGGATGTAACACGCAGATATATCCCCTGTCCTCTGTGCGGGGCTACATCCCGCCGGAGCACATCTTCAAGGCACCTGACCGTATCGTAGCCAAACATTGAGTTGCCGGGCACCTGCGGCAACGGAAGAACGACCCCTTGTAAATCTGAGGTAACAGATAGCGCCAGACCGCCGATAACGGGCGGTTAACGAGGTGGGAGAAGATCGAAGATTCGGCGGATGCTCCCCGGTCACAGAGAGTGGCCGATAACGGGCAGGCGGAAAGCGGCGGGTAACCGTCCAAACAACGCCGCCCGGCTCTCACGGCAAATAAGCCCTGGCACCCACAAAAAAGGCCCCCGCGCATGCGCGGGGGCCTTTTTTGTGGGCTGGTACTGCTCAGGCGTGGCACGTGGCCAGATAGCGGCGCACCACCGTGGCGGCCATATCGGCCGCGGCGGATGCGAAAGCCGGATAATCTTCGGCCGCGTCACCATCCGCGCTGTCCGAGATCGTGCGCAAGACGGCAAAGGGCACCTGATTGATCGTGGCGACGTGCGCGATGGCGGCGCCCTCCATCTCACAGGCGATCGCACCAAAGGCGGTGGCGATACGTGCCTTCTGCGCGGAGGCGGCGATGAACTGATCACCGGAGGCGATGGTGCCGGACAGCACCCGCCGCCCGGTGCCCGCCACGCATGCGGCCAGTGCCTGGCTGGCCGCCGGATCAGAGAGAAAAAAGATCTGATCGATGCCGGAGACCATGCCTGGGGGATCCCCCAAAGGAGAGGTGTCCATATCGTGCTGTACCAGGCGGTCGGCCACTGCCACATCCCCGATCCCCAGGGACGGGGACAACGTGCCGGCGATACCGGTATTGATGAGCAGGGCGGGCTGATACCGCAGGATCATCGTCTGGGCACAGACAGCGGCGAACACCTTGCCGATCCCGCAGGTGGCTACCACGACCTCCTGCCCCTCCAGCCTGCCGCATACATACGTGATCCCGCTGACCGTCTCGGTCCGGGGGGCCTCCATCGCGGCGGCCAGCATCTGTGTTTCCTTCTCCATGGCGCCAATGATCCCGATCATATCCGTTCCTCCTCATACAAAAATGTGCTCTGTGGTGACGCACGCAGGGCCGACAGATAGCGCTCCGCCTCCCGCTTTGCGGCAGACAGCCGCAGGGAGCGATAGTTCCCACACTCCCGCCGTGTGGCGCCGAAGACGGGGCCACGGTGGGCAAGGATCTTTTCCAATGTCTCCTGCACGATGGCATACACTTCCCCCGGGGCGGCATCCCGCACCAGCAGATAAAAACCAGTGCGGCACCCCATGGGGCCGAAATACAGCACCCGGTCGCCCAAAGACGATGCCCGCACGTAAGTGGCGAACAGATGCTCGACCGTATGCATGGTCACCGCATCCATATAGTCCCCGGCGTTGGGGCGGCGGGTGCGCAGGTCAAAGGTCGTCACGTCTCCATCGATGCGGGAGATGTACATCCCCTCCCGGATGCGGTCGTGATCCACCGAAAAACTGGCAATACGCGGCGGTATATTCTCCTGTGGCATATAATAATGGGCCTCCTGTCCATCTGATATGGCGCGGCGCCGCTGGCGCACGTCTTTGCTCCTATTGTAGCCCGTTTTTCCTTTTTTGTCAAGACGGGCGGGGGAAAAGATTTTTTTGTAAAACTATGGACTTTTATTCCGGCATGTGGTACAATACTATCGTTCGATACGTATATATAAAGGATCGCAAGGAGCATCTATGCTGGAATTACAAAACGTCTCTTTTCACGTACACGCCGCGGGCGGCGGTAAAAACGAGATCATCGACCATCTGTCCTTATCCATCCCGGACGGGCACTTCACGGTCATCACAGGGCCAAACGGCGGTGGCAAATCCACCCTTGCCAAATTGATCATGGGGATCGAGCGCCCGACCGAAGGGCGCATCCTGCTGAACGGGGAAGATATCACCTCCCTCACGGTCACCGAGCGCGCACAGCGCGGCATCGGCTACGGGTTTCAACAGCCCCCCCGCTTCAAGGGGCTGACGGTGCGCCGCCTGCTCAGCCTGGCCAGCGGGCGGGATCTGCCGGAGGATGAATGCTGTGCCTATCTGACGGGGGTGGGGCTGTGCTCTGCCGATTATCTGAACCGTGAGGTGGACACCTCCCTCTCCGGGGGGGAGGTCAAGCGGATCGAGATCGCCACGCTGATGGCGCGGCAATTGAAGGTCGCGATCTATGACGAGCCGGAGGCGGGCATCGACCTGTGGAGCTTTGCCATGCTGGTCAAATCCTTCCGCACTATCTCACACAGCCGCCATGACACCACCCTGGTCATCTCGCACCAAGAGCGTATCATGCAACTGGCAGACGACATCATCGTGCTGGCAGACGGGCGCATCCGCGAGAGCGGCACGCGTGACGAGATATTCCCCCGTCTGCTCAAGCAGATCGATGGCAATGGCTGTACCCTGCGCCGCACAGAAAAGGAGAACGCATAATGGCTGAGATCAATGAAGTAGACCGCGCCCTGCTGGAGGCAGTTGCGGATCTGCACAAGACGCCGGAGGGCGCCTATAACATCCGCAAGAACGGCGCCGGGATCGCACGCCATTCCAGTGCGCACATCGACATCCTGCCAAAAGAGGACAAGCCCGGCATCGATATCCGCATCCAGCCGGGGACCAGGAACGAGAGCGTGCACATCCCCGTCATCCTGACCGAAACAGGGCTGGAAGACATGGTATATAATGACTTTTACATCGGAGAAGATGCCGACGTGCTGATCGTGGCCGGATGCGGCATCCATAACTGCGGTGACCAGAAGAGCCAGCATGACGGCATCCACACCTTCCACATCGGGGCGCGGGCGCATGTGCGCTACGTGGAGAAGCACTACGGGGACGGGGAAGGCACGGGTGCCCGCGTCCTGAACCCGCAGACCGTAGTGGAGATGGACGAGGGTGCCGTTTGCGAAATGGAGACGGTACAGATCCGCGGGGTAGACTCTGCCCGCCGGGAAACGAAGGCCGTGCTGGCCGGCGGCGCCAAATTGATCCTGACCGAGCGCCTGATGACGCATGGAGAACAGACCGTGCAGAGCCATGTGGATATCTACCTGAACGGCGAGGGGGCGACCACGCAGGTGGTATCCCGCAGTATCGCCCGGGATGCCTCCACCCAGGTATTCCACCCCTGCGTGACCGGCAACGCCCCCTGCCGCGCCCACGTGCAGTGCGACTCGATCATCATGGGGCGCTCTACCATCCGTTCCGTGCCGGAGATCTGCGCCAACCACAGCGATGCGCAACTGGTGCACGAGGCGGCCATCGGCAAGATCAACAACGACCAGCTGGTCAAGTTGATGACCTTTGGCATGACGGAAGAAGAAGCAGAAAACGTGATCGTAGAAGGGTTCCTCAGCTGACCCCGCGGGCCTGATATACCGCAAAGGAGGCCTTTGCACAGGGCCTCTGTATATAAGCAGAAAGGGGCTGTCTGCGGAGCGCAAAACACAAATACCACAGGGACAGGCGTCTCTGCGGGCGCGGTAGGAGCCGCGCAATACAGGCCTCCCTCCGGGAGGTAGTGAACGCAGTGAACGGCGACGCGGGAGTGAATGACATGCCGGGGGCATGTCAGAGCCGCGGCGTGACCGACCCGCAGGGAGACGGTGGTGAGCGCAGCGAACCGGAAGGAGCAAGCGTAGGTGTGCCGATGGTTTATCGTAGGTAGTTAGAGGCTAATGCTATAACCACAAGGTTCATACTCCCTACAAGAAACCTAACAATGAGGTACGCTGGCTCCTTCCGTCACGGCTGCCTTACGGCATCCGCGCCACCTTCCTCCCGGAGGAAGGCTTATGTTGCGCCCTGATAACAAAAAGATCAAGATCATCCGAGCGATGATCTTGATCTTTTTGCTTTTATGGCTCTATTTCAAAATTCCATGTGCGACAGCCCTTTCTTGCCAAGGGGCTCACAGGCGGATGCCAGGAAGCGCCGGTCGCGTACGCGGCGGGGGGGATCAGGCGCGCGACGGGGCCGATGTCATCACGCGGGCGGCCGCGCCCAGGCGGTGGGCGGTCGCTTCTGCCGCCGCGGCAGAGGCGAAAAGGCCAAACACTGCCGGGCCGCTCCCGCTCATCAGGGCGGCATAGGCGCCGCAGGAAAGCAACGCTGCACGCGCCGCGGCGGCATGCGGGCAGGTGGGGAGGATGACCGGCTCAAAGACGTTATAGACGCCTGCCGCGGCATCCGGCAATGTCCCTTCGCGCAGTGCTGTGATCAGCGCGGGCAGCGGGGCACCGTGCGGTACCGATCCATCAAAATCATGATAATACGTGTCACACAGGGCAAAGGCCTGTGGCGTGGAGACATGCTCCCGCCCCGTGACCAGCACCCCATGCAATGGCTGCCCCAGGGAGAGCGGGCGCATGCATTCCCCGCGCCCGGTGCACAATTGCGTCCCCCCTGCCAGGCAGAAAGGGACATCTGAGCCCAGCGATGCCGCCACGGCGAAGAGCGCCTCCTGCGTCAGGGGGGTGCCCGTCAGGCGCTGGAGCAGGCGCAACACCGCCGCCGCGTTACTACTGCCACCAGCCAGCCCGGCGGCGATGGGCAATTTTTTGCGCAGGGTGATATGTACGGTGCCAGAAAGTCCCGCCTTTTCCAGAAAGGCGACGGCGGCGCGCCAGGCCAGATTGCGGCTATCCAGCGGCAGGCGGGCCCCATACACCCGCAGGGAGATGGCGGTCGATGCCGCGGGGGCAAAACCGACCGTCACGTCATCGTGCAGTGAGACGGCGTGCATGATGGTGCGCAATGCATGGAATCCGTCTGCGCGGCGCGCCTCTATATCCAGATACAGATTGATCTTGGCATACGCGGGGCAGGATGCATAGCGCATGCCCCGATGTGTTCCAGCCATAGTGTCTCCCTCCCCGCCCCAAAGTCCCCTGGCGGTCTTACGCTCTTTTTTTGCATTATAGCACATTTTTGCAAAAAAAGCAATCTCCCGGGAACTTTTGGTTTTTTGCACGGCGCCCCTGTTGATAAAACTGTCTATTCTGGCATGGATGCCTGAAAAAATGCCGATACTGCCGATGCAGAAGAGTACCGCCGGGCCTGTTCGGCAGCCACGCAGGTGATTTTTTACTTTTAGGTCGCTTTGTGTACTTGATTTTGCCCCCTATGTGGTGTATAATAGGTAAAAAACGTACAGGAGGGCGCCATGTTCCGTTTCCGCAAAGATGACCGCTATACCGCCATCGCCATATACGCCTTTCTGGTACTGGCCGCCACGATCCTGACGGTCGTGGTAGGGATGAACCTCTCCCTGATCTGGGACAAGATATCCTCCCTGCTCAGCGCCATGACGTTTTTGTTCGTAGGGGTAGCAGTCGCCTACGTCTGCAATCCGATCGTCCGTTTTTCCGAAAAAGTGCTGATGCCCCATCTCAAACAGCGCAGTCGCCGCTTTACCCGTATCCTGGCGCTGGTGCTGACCTATCTGACGGTGGCGGCCATCCTCTGCATCCTGGCCCTGATGATCGTGCCGCAGATCGTGACCAACTATCAGGACTTTGCCGATAACGTGGCCTACTATATCTCTCTCCTGTTCTCCAACCTGGATGACTGGCTCCACCGCATCCCGTTCCTTACCAGCCAAAGAGACCTGAGCAGTCTGATACATGCCGAGAGCATCTCCGATTTCCTCATCTCGCTCCTGATGACCTTCTCCAGACAGATCGGTGCCTGGAGCGCCAACGTATTTACCGCGCTGGGGCATGCGATCGTCGGCTTTATCCTGTCCGCCTATATCTTGTATTACAAGGATACCATCACGGCCAAGTGTAAAAAGATCCTGCTGGCGCTTTTCCCGCGCCGTTTCTATCGGGCGGTGGCAGACATCCTGCATTTTGCCGACCGCGCCTTTGGCCGTTTTATCCTGGGGCGCACGCTGGAAGCATTGCTCGTCGGGCTCATCACCTTCGTGACACTGGCCATTTTGCAGATGCCCTATTACCCGCTGGTCAGCGGCATCATCTGCATCACCAACATCATCCCCATCTTTGGCCCGCTGATCGGCGGCATCCCCAGTTTCCTGATCATCTTTATCAAGGATCCGATCATGGCACTGTGGTTCGTGGTCTTTATGATCGTGTTACAGCAGATCGATGGAAACTTTATCGGCCCCCGTATCGTGGGGTCCACCACGGGGCTGTCGGCCGTGTGGGTCATTACGGCCATCATGCTGGCGGGCGCCTACTTTGGCCCGCTGGGATGGTTCATCGGCGTGCCGCTCTTCACCGTCGTCTACCGGGTGATCGGGGATCTGGCCAACAGCCGCCTGGCAAAAAAACGCCTGCCCACCGACCTGACGTATTACGAAACGCATAAGATCGCCCATGTGACGGCCACACAGGAGGGCGGACAGGACGCGCCGCCCACCGCGGCGGAACAGGAAGAAGAAAGCGAGGGGCAGGTATGAAAAAATGGACCAATGAAAAATATACCTCCATTGCCGTCTATGCCCTGCTGGTCATCCTGGCGGCACTGGCCTTCTTGCTGGCGATCCTGCACCTGGGGGACATCCTGGGCTTTTTGGAAGGGCTTTTATTCTCCGCCACCAGTATCGTGATCGGGGTGCTCCTGTCTCTGGCGCTCTTCCCCGTCTGCCACAGTTTAGAGGGGCTATTACAACGGCGCCTGCCAGAGCGCTTCCGCACACGGTCCCGCACGATCCGCCTTCTTTCCGTCATACTGGCCTTTGTACTACTGCTGTTGCTGATCTCCCTGATCGTGGTGGCCATGATCCCGATGGGGAGCCTGGACTACGCCCTGTTACAGGACACCCTGGTGGGATATCTGAACAATGTGGTAGAATTTATCGAGAACGATGATTTTCTCTTTGGTCTTATAGAGGCGCAGACCGGTCTGCTCGGCCCGACTTATGAGGACAGCCCCTTCAGCGATGAAGTGATCTATGCCCCCCCGCCGGCCGAACCGGTCAACGGCGTGCTGACGATACCGGTCGTGACCATCCAGGAGGACGGCACGGCGCTCTGGCAACCCATCCCCTATGCCTCTGGCTATACCTACCGTATCAATGGGGGTGAGGAACAGACATCGGTGCTCTGCCGTGTGGCCCTGCAAGCAGGGGACACCATCACCGTCAAGGCGATCAGCACCTCCCCGGACTATACCGAAAGTGCATACAGCGTCCCCCGCACGTATACCCTCCCCACCGAGGACGGGGAGGCCGATGACGTGACAGCGCAGGAGACGCCGGAGAACGTGCTGGGCACCCCGCACATCACGATCGGGGAAGACGGCATCGCCGTCTGGGAGGCGATCCCCTACGCCAGCGCCTACCGATACCGTATCAACGGCGGTGAGGAACTTTTGACGACGGAAACAGCGCTCGCCCTGCAACCCGGTGACAGCCTGACCGTACAGGCCATCCGCGGTGGCGTGACCCCCAGCGAACTGCTGAGCAACTTTTTTGACAAATATTCCGGCCTGATCGGGCAGTTTGCCTCCGGTCTTGGCAATGCCCTGACCCAGATCATTTCCAGCGTTTCGGACATTCTGATGGGCGTGATCATCGCCTTCTATTTCCTGCTCTCCCGTGACATGATACAGGGGCTGTTCCGCAAGCTGGCGGTCGCTGTGATCCCGGCCGGGTTCCTGAAATGGTCTGCCGCCTTCGGCACCCGCCTGTACACGAACTTCATCTCCTTTATCTCGGCGCGCCTGACCTGCTCCTTTGCGCTGGGCGTGCTCTGCTACCTGGCCGGGTGGATATTCCAGATACAATTCTTCCCGCTCCTTTCCCTGCTGGTCCTGGTCCTGAACATCGTACCGGTGATCGGGCCACTGCTGGGCGGGGCGCTGGGCACCCTGATCGTGCTGATCGTGCAACCGCAACTGGCGCTGGTGTTCTTAGCTGTCATCATCGGCATGAATCTGGTAGAGCAATATGTGATCGAGCATTATCTGCTCCGGCGGGAGTTGCGCCCCAATGCGGCCCTCGTCATCGTGATCGAGATCATCGCCTACATGATCGGCGGTCTGTGGGGCATGATATTCGCCATTCCCATCTTTGCCACCTTGCGCACAGAGTTCTGGGCGCTGGTCAACCATCGTCTGCGCCGCAAGGGCCTCCCGACCGATATGGAGTCCTATACGGCCCCGCAGGAGGAGGCACCTCCTCCCGCGGCGGCAGAAGACACAGACGCCCCCACTGGGCCGTAACGCATCCGGCGCCTGCCGGGGCAATATGAGACCAGGGGCAGCAGGGACAGCGCCGACAGGCGCTGTCCCTGCTGCTTCTTTTTTGCCCGGCGGGCGCGCATGGCCGCCCGCGGAACATTTTTTCATAATTTCTCCACGATTTGTCAAAAAAGGTTGACAAACGGAGAAAACCGTGCTATACTGTTCTTGTTTTACTGCTGGTGCGGTGAAATACTATATCTTCTCTTTGAAGGTTTTCGGGAAAGCGGTGCGTGGCACCCGCCGAAGGAGTAATACTCTCAGGTGATCCTGCGGGATCGGGACCGAAGACAGGAGAGAACTCTGGAGAAGCCCGCAAGGGTGCCGAAGGTGCAAGGCGCAAGCCGAATCTCTCAGGCAAAAGGACAGAGTAACGCGCAACGCCCCCTGGGGCGCTGTTTGCCGTTCTTTATCTCCGGAGAGCCATCGTCCTTTGGGCGGTCGCTCTTTTTTCATTTCCCACTACTTTTTTTCAAACGGAGGTCACTATGGAAACCATTCTGCAAATCGTATCCACTGCAAACGCCTATCTCTCTGATTACATTTTGATCATTCTGCTGATCGGGCTGGGCCTGTATTTCACGATCCGCACCCGGTGCGTGCAGGTGCGCTGCTTTGGTGAAGGCATGCGTGCCGTGTTTGGCAATATCAAATTAAACGGCGGGCGCCAGTCCGGCGGTATGAGCTCCTTCCAGGCGCTGGCCACGGCCGTAGCCGCCCAGGTCGGCACGGGCAACATCGTGGGCGCCTGCGGCGCGATCCTGATCGGCGGCCCCGGCGCCATCTTCTGGATGTGGATCATCGCCTTTTTGGGCATGGCGACCATCTATGCCGAGGCGGTGCTGGCGCAGAAAACGCGCGTGATCGATGAAAACGGCGAGGTGCACGGCGGGCCGGTCTACTACATCACCCAGGCCTTCCGCGGTAAGTTCGGCCGGGGGCTGGCAGTCTTCTTCGCCATTGCCCTGACCATTGCGCTGGGCTTCTTTGGCACGATGGTGCAGTCTAACTCCATGGCAGAGGCCGTCAGCAATGCGACCGGCCATCCGGAATGGGATACGACCATCCGCCTGATCGTGGGCGGTGTGGTGGCCATACTTGCCGCCCTGATCTTTATCGGCGGGGCACAGCGCGTTGCCGCCGTGACGGAGAAGATAGTGCCTGCCATGGCGCTCCTGTACATCCTGGGCGGACTGGTCGTCATCTGCATCCGTCTGCCCTACGTCCCGGAGACCTTTGCCATGATCTTCCGCTATGCGTTCCAGGCGAATGCCCTGATCGGCGGTGGCGTGGGCTACGCGATCAAGACGGCACTCAGTCAGGGGGCCAAGCGCGGCCTGTTCTCCAATGAAGCGGGCATGGGCTCTACCCCGCATGCCCATGCGCTGGCAAAGGTCAAGACCCCGCACGAGCAGGGGGTGACGGCCATGATCGGCGTATTTATCGATACCTTTGTGGTGCTGACCATGACGGCGCTGATCGTGATCTCCACGCTCTACGCCGGGGACGGCCCGCTGATGGGCGTGCTGGAGAGCTACCGCACCGCCAACCCGGACGGCCTTTCCCTCTCTGCTTTCGCCGATACCCTGGGCTTTGCCAAGACGACGATGGCGCAGAGCGCCTTCGGCCTTGCCTTTGGCAATGCCACCGTTGGCAACATCTTTGTGGCGGTATGCCTCTTCTTCTTCGCGTTTTCCACCGTGCTGGGGTGGAACCTGTTTGGCCGGTTGAACGTGCAATGGCTGTTTGCCCGCCATGCGAAGGTCGCCACGGCGATCTACTCCTGCGTGGCCATCGCCTTTATCTTTGCCGGTTCCCTGCTCTCCAACGATCTGGTATGGGAGCTGACCGATTTCTTCAATTATCTGATGGTCATCCCCAACGCGCTGGCACTGTTCGTGCTGGGATCCACGGTGGTGCAGGAGGTGCGCGCGGCCGCCGCACGGCGGCGCGGCCTGCTGTCACCCGATGCGCTGGAGCATTGATATCGGTCATTTTGCCTAAAAGAGGGCGCGCAGGCGCCCTCCTTTTTTCTTTCCTTTTTTTACAGAA
>CAYXDB010000042.1:0-13116 GCA_964463735.1 uncultured Ruminococcus sp.
ATATTCGATGGCGTAGGCATAGCGCATGATCTCTGCATGGGCAAAGCCGGGGAGGGAGGCGATCATGGCATGCTGGACATCCGGCGGCATGGAGGTAGAGAAACCGCCCAGATACATCTCTTCATCCTGCCGCCCGACCGGCTCAATAAACAGCTGGTGTCGATCCTTGTCGGCAAAGCGCACCAGTTTCGTCTCGATCGAAGGGCAGTAACGGGGGCCGGTACCGGTGATATTGCCGGAGTACATGGCAGAGCGGGAAAGGTTCTCCCGGATGATGCGGTGCGTTTCTGCATTGGTATAGACGATGTGGCAGGACTGCTGGGGCAGGGCCGCAAAGGCAACAGGGTCGGTGCGGGAGGAAAAGGGGAGGGTGTCTGTCTCCCCTTTTTGTTCCTCCAGGCAGGAGAGGTCGATCGAGCGGCGGGCGATACGTGCCGGTGTCCCGGTCTTGAAGCGCATCAGGGGCAGTCCGGCCTCCCGCAGGGAGCAGGCCAAGGCGTTGGCGGGCAACATGCCATCCGGCCCCGCCGGATAGGTCACATCCCCTACAAAGATCGCCCCGGCCAGGTAGGTCCCGGTCGCTAGGATGACCCGTGCGGCCTCCCATACCTCCCCGAGGTGGGTGCGCACGCCGCATACCCGCCGGTGGCCGTCTTCCCCGTCCTGCCAGAGCAGGGCCGTGATCTCTGCCTGCACCAGGCGCAGGTGGGGCGTGCGCTCCAGCGTTTCTTTCATCTTCTGGCGGTAGAGCATGCGATCCGCCTGGACGCGGCGGGCATGCACGGCGGCACCTTTCCCGAGGTTCAGGGTGCGGGACTGCAATGTCACGCAGTCGGCGGCGTACCCCATCTCGCCCCCTAGGGCATCTATCTCGTATACTAAGTGCCCCTTGCCGCTCCCACCGATGGAGGGGTTGCAGGGCATATTGGCGATCGCGTCTAAGGACAGTGTAAAGAGCACGGTGTCGATCCCGGTGCGTGCGGCGGCCAGTGCCGCTTCCACGCCCGCGTGGCCCGCCCCCACGACAGCGACCTGTGTTTTCAGTTCCTCCATCTTCTCATCCTCTCCTGTTTTTGCTACGCGCCGTGTCCGTGCACAGGGGCGGTCTGGCATGCCAGACCGCCCCTGTTGTGGCGGCACCGCTCAGCCCAGATCCGGCTGGTCGTAGAACACGACCTCCGGTGCCCCATATCCATCGCTTTCAAATACCACGATCTCGTTGTCCCCGGTGCGCAGATACGGCGCCGGTACGTATAGGGTCTTCTGCGGGCCGCGGTCGTTCCAATAGCGCCCCAGGTTGTGCCCGTTCACCACCACAAATCCCTTGTGGAAGCCGGGCAGGGCAACAAAGGTGTCACACGGGGTGCCCTGGATCGCAAAGTGGCCGCGCAGGAAGGCAGGGTGCCCGTCGGATAGGGCCATCGGCTCATAGCGGAGGGGGGAGAGGTCATCCATGGTAAGGGAAGTGATGTCCCAGCCAAAATGATATTGCCCGCCCAGACGTACACCGCCAAAGATGCCCTTGTGGTCAAACAATTTGGGGCCGTAATTCACGCGGCCGCAGTTTTCGACCAGGATGTCCAGCTGTACAGACTCGCCTTTGCCGAGCTGCAGGGGGATGGGATCCATGCGGCCGGTGCGCTCCCGCACGGCGATCAGGTCCCCGTCTTTATATACCAGGGCGCGGTCATGCATATGTGTTAAGACCAGTTCCCGCGCGTCATGCGGCCCGTGGAAGGTGGTGGAATACAGGATGTAACCAAAGTCCTGTCCTACTTCCTCCATAGAAAGGGGGGAGACGGCATGCGTCACCTGGCCGATCTGCTTTAGATTGGCAAACAAGGGGGCACGCTCGGTCAGCGCGACCTTCCCGTAGGCAGCCTTGGGTGTATCCTTGACCGTCAGGGGCAGGCAGACGCCGGTGTGTTTGGTCAATACCTCCCGCACGGCATGATAGGTCGGTGTCAGGTCTCCCGCCTCCGAGAGGGGGGCGCAGTAGTCATAACTGGTCACCGTGGGCTGGTATTCTGTTTCGGTATGGTTGGCACCGTTCGTAAAGCCGAAATTGGTGCCGCCGTGGAACATGTAGAAATTGAAGGAGGCGCCCATCTCCAGCATCGTTTTGACGTCCCGCACGGTCTCCTCCGGCGTGCGGATATGGTGCTCCTCTCCCCAATGGTCGAACCAGCCGCACCAGAACTCCCCACACATGGAGGGTTGTCCGGGGCGAAAATCCGAGAGCAGGGTAAAGGCCTCCCGCGGGCGGCTGCCAAAGTTGGCCACGCACAGCGTGTCCGGCAATGTACCACCGTTCAGCATGCTGTAACAGGGGCCGTCCGAGGTAAAGAGCAGACAGTCGATCCCCTCTTCCCGATAGATGTCAGAAACGGCACGCAGATACGCCTTGTCGTCCCCGTAGGAGCCGTATTCATTTTCCACCTGCACCATCAAAATGCCGCCGCCCTGCGTGCACAGATGGGGGCGGATGCGGGACAACAGTTCATGATAATAGGGCCGCACCTTGGCTAAGTACTGGGGGTCGTTACACCGCAGATGCATCTGCGGATAGGAGAGCAGCCAGGAGGGGAGCCCGCCAAACTCAAATTCGGAGCAGATGTAGGGGCCGGGGCGGACGATGACCTTCAGCCCCAGGCGCTCTGCCGTCTCGATATAGCGCACGATGTCCAGATCCCCGGAAAAATCAAAGATCCCTTCTTTCCGCTCATGCAGGTTCCAGGGGGTATAGGTCTCCACCGTGTTGAACCCGCATTCCTTCAATTTTTGGAGGCGGTCCTCCCAGTAATCGGCCGGGATGCGCCAGTAGTGCATGGCACCGGACAGGATCTGAAAGGGGCACCCGTCCAGCAGAAAATCCTTTTCATCATACGTAAATGTAGCCATGTGTTTTTCTCCTTTATTTTTGTGGGTGTCATGCATGTCAGGATTCTTTTTTTGCCTTTGTCGCTTCTTTGTGCGCGGCCTCTGCCTCCTCGCGCATACGCGCCATCTTGGCATCGTCGCGGATCAGCATATGGGCGATCAGCGCCTCGGCCGCCAGCCGCTCTGCACAGGCGCGCTGTACCAGATCCATGGCCAGCGCCGTCAAGCTCTGCATATCCGGCTCCTGCGGCAGTTGGCAGAACTGCTCTGCCACCGCGGCGATCGCACGTGCCTGCCCTTCTACAAAGCGGTCATGGGCGGCAGCAGTGCCGTCCTGCGTGGTCATAAAATAGATCAGCGCCGCCGCATCGGGGATGGAGAGGGTGTTCTTCAGCGAGCAGAGCATGTAGAGCGCCGAGATCTGTTCCCGGCTGTATTTTTTGTTGATCGGGCGGGAGATATGCCCGCTCTTGACATAGTTGTTGATCATGCTGGGGGTCAGCGTGCCCTCTCCCTCCAGAGAAAAGGGGCGCAACAGGCGGTTCAGGTATCCCGTTACCTGATCCATATATAGCCCCAGATCCGGCAGGTCCTCCCACGCGGCCGGTTCCAGCCGGGCGGGGAGCGAGGCGATCTTTTCCAGGTTATTCAGTTCCTCTTCTCTCATACCGGATCCTCCTTTTTTTGTTTAATGGTCGTTCCCTGCGTGGCAGGGCACCACCTTTTCTCCCATTATACCACAGTCCGCCGGGTAATGCAACACATCTTTTTGAAAAACCGGGGGAAAATTGCATCACAGTACTTGACAAGGAGGCGCAGATGTGCTAACATAGTATTAAAAACTAGATAACACGTTTGCAAATATCGTATGGAGAGGGAGAATGGGGAAAAAAGTCATTGTATGGGGGGATTCTATCGCGCGGGGCGTGATCTATGATGCGGAGCATCGGCGGTACCGCATCTCGCCCTGCGCCGCCCATGCGCGGGTAGCCGATGAAACGGGGATGGAGATCACCTGCCGGGCCCATATGGGGATGACGGCGGGGGCAGGCCTGGCGCGCATGCGGGCAGATCTGGAGCGCGGGATGCGTGCAGACAGCGTGGTGCTGGAATTTGGGGGGAACGACTGCGATTTTGACTGGCGCGCGGTCAGCCAGTCCCCGCGGGAGGCGCATATCCCCAAAACGCCCATTGCAGAATTTGAGCGTGATACACGCGCCATGATCGAACTGGCGCGCAGTTACGGCATGGCGGTGTCCCTGTGCACACTGCCCCCCATCCTCTCGGACCGGTATTTTGCCTTCTTCTCCCGCGAGGGGCTGGATCAGGGAAATCTGCTGTCTTTTCTGGGGGAGAAGAATACGTTATATCGCTTCCATGAGCGCTACTCACTGCTGGTCGCCCGCCTGGCGCGGGAATACGATTGTCGCCTGCTGGATCTGCGTGCGGCCTTCCTGTCCCAATGGGATCCGCGCCCGTATATCTGTGAGGATGGTATCCACCCCAGTGACGCCGGGCAACTGCTCATGAGCCATGCGATCCTGGAGGCACTGGCCTGATTGCGCTGCACGCTTCTTTTTTGGCGCCGGGAGACAGACCGCGCACGCCCCATCGGGCGTGCGCGGTCCTTTTGCTTTTGTCGTCCCTCTGTCATTCGCAGGCGCTGGGGGCTGTGCCGGTGATGCGGCGATAGAGACGGTAGAAGGTCGAATACTCGTGGAAGCCGCAGGCCTCGCATACCGCCAGCGGCCGCTCTCCCCCCAGGAGCAGGGACTGGGCATACAGGATCTTCTTCTGGTTGATGTAACTTTTTAAGCCGATCTCCATATGGTGGCTGAACAGATTTTGCACATAGGAAGGGGAGAGATAGAGCGCGGCCGCCAGCCGCTCCGCATTCCAATCCTGTTCCGGGTGTTCATCGATCAGGGCCACGATGCGCTCTACCACGGCATTTTTCCGCATGCGGCGCTCTTCTGCCGCCGGCGCGATATATAAAAGGTTTAACAGGATCTCCCGCAGGGTCAGCCGTGCCATCAGATACATGTCCCCCTCTGAAAAGCGGGCCGCATAGTCATCCAGTTTGGTAAAGCAGGTGCGGAGCAGGGCATGCGCTTCTATATTGCATACCGCGGGCAGGTCCCGCAGGCGCTCCCGGTTCTCCCCGGGCAGGATCCGGCAGTCGAAATTAAAACAGTAGCGCTCATAAGGGCGGTCGGAAAGGGGGCGCAGGAAGTGAAAGGCGGTGGGCTGGATGACCAGCAGGTCATGGGGGTGCAGATGGAACACCTGCCCCTCGATGTTGTAGGTGGCATCTCCCTCCAGAAAATAGAGCAGTTCATAGTTCTGGTGCGCGTGCTTATAGTATGCGTCCGCCAGCGGTGCGTCGTCCCGCGCGTGGCGCAGCATGCAAGAGCGATGCTCGTCTCCGATCACAAACATGGCAGTCCCTCCTTTTTTCCATTGTAGCACAAGTAGGTAAAAAATGCAATATATTTGCATAGAAAATGACATGGTATTTTATTTTTCACTCTTGTATAATAGAGGCAGAAGCGGTGCGGGCGCCCCGCACGGCACCCTGTTGCAACCATGCACAGGAAAAAGACAGGCAGGAGGAATACCATGATCAGATTATGTGCTTTTGCGGATGAGAGCGGCACCACCCTTGCCGCGCAGATCGATGCCCTGCACCGGCACCACATTCCTTATTTGGAGTTGCGCACGGTGGACGGGAAGAACGTCGCGGACCTGACGCTGGAGGAGGCACGTGCCTGTGCCGCCACACTGGAAAAGGAAAATATCCAGGTGTGGAGCATCGGGTCCCCGTTGGGCAAGGTGGATATCCATGGCGATTGGGAAGCGTACCTTGGCGTCGTGCGGCATGTGCTGGCCCTGTGCGGCATCTTCCATTGCAGCCGCGTGCGTGTCTTCAGTTTTTATGAAGCGTATGAGGAAGAAGACGAGGTGGTGCGGCGCCTGCAGGAGATGGTGCGCCTGGCGGGAGAAGTGGGCGTGACCCTGTATCACGAGAATGAGAAGCAGATATTTGGGGATACGGCCGCTCGGGTGCAGACGCTGCTGCGCCGGGTGCCGGGCCTGCAATGCGTCTTTGACCCGGCCAATTTCCTGCAATGCGGGGAGGATATCCCCGCCGCGATGGATGCGCTCTTTGACCGTGTGGGCTATTTCCACATCAAGGATGTGGTGCGGGAGAGTGGTGCCCTGGTGCCTGCCGGAGAGGGGGACGGGCAGTTGCCCGCCCTGCTGGCGCGCATCCCGCGGGACGCCACATTGACGCTGGAACCGCATCTTGCCGTCTTTGATGGGTACAGCCAGGTGGATCCTACCGCCATGAAGAATGCGCACACCTATGCAAGCAACACAGAGGCTTTTGACGCGGCCGTCAAGGGGCTGAAGGGGCTGTTACAGCAGGCCGGATACCAGGAGAGCGGGGATGGCTGGTGCAAAAAGGTCATCCGCTACGGTATCATCGGCGTGGGCAACATGGGCTCGGCCCATTTGGCCAATTTTGAAAAGGGGCTGATCCCGGATGGGTACGTGGCCGCGATTGCGGATCATGATGCCGGGAAACTGGCCAGGATGCGTGCCCTGTATCCGGATGCCGGCTTTGCCTGCTATGCCGAGGGCACGGAACTGCTGGAGAAAGGGGGCGTAGACGCGGTGATCGTCGCGATCCCGCACTATTTCCATCCGGAGATGGCCATCGCCGCCATGCGCCACGGGATCGCCGTGGTCTGCGAAAAACCGGCAGGGGTATATACCGCGCAGGTCAAGGAGATGAACCGCGTAGCGGACGAGACCGGCGTTCCCTTTACGATGATGTTCAACCAGCGCACCAACTGTGTGTACCGCCGCATGCGTGAGATCGTGGCCGCGGGTGGCATAGGGGAGGTCAAGCGCGTCAACTGGATCATTACCGACTGGTACCGCTCTCAGAGCTATTATGACAGTGGCTCCTGGCGTGCCACCTGGCGCGGGGAAGGGGGCGGCGTGCTCTTCAACCAGTGCCCGCACCAGCTGGATCTGTTGCAATGGGTCGTGGGGATGATGCCCACGCGCCTGCATTCCTTCTGCCATTACGGAAAGTGGCACGATATAGAAGTAGAGGACGATGTAACGGCCTATTTCGAATACCCCAACGGGGCGACCGGCGTGTTCATCACCTCTACGGCCGATGCCCCCGGCACCAACCGGTTTGAGATCCTGGGTACGGGCGGCAAACTGGTGTGCGAGAAGGGCGCGACCCTGACGTATTATAAAAATGAAGTAGATGAGCGGGAGTTCAACCGCACCTGGACCGGCGGCTTTGGCGAGCCGCGCTATCAGGAGATCCCGGTGGAGACCGATGGGATGAACCTGCAGCATGTGGGCATCCTGCGCAACTTTACGAACACGTTGCTTGCGCGTGAGAGCCTGTTCGTTGACGGGCGTGAAGGGATCTATGGTGTGATGCTGATGGACGCGATGGAACTGTCCACCTGGCTGGGGCAGACGGTCACCCTGCCGTTTGACGATGATCTGTATTATCGCGAATTGATGAAGCGCGTGGAGACCGGCCGCGAAAAAGAAGGCGTGGAGGAACGCGTGCTGGATACGTCCGGCACCTATGGAGGCCGGGCATGAGGGCCGCGATCATCGGTCTGGGCGCGATCAGCACAGTGCATTACCACGCGATCTTGCGCGCGGGCGGCACGGTGGTGTCCCTGTGCGATATAGCGGCGGATGCCGGTACCCGGTTTGCCGCGCAGACCGGCTGCGGGGCGCCGGTGTATGCAGACTGGCGCCAGATGCTCTCTTCCGTGCGCCCGGATGTGGTGCACATCTGCACCCCGCACTATCTGCATGCCGAGATGTGCATCGGCGCGCTGGAGGCCGGGTGCCATGTGCTGTGCGAGAAACCATTGTGCATCCGGGAAGAGGATATCGCACGCATCCAGGAGGCAGAGCGCCGCAGTGGCAAGACGCTGGGCGTGTGCCTGCAGAACCGGTATAGCGCGGCGCATATCGCCGCCCGGGAACTGCTGGGTGGGGAAACGGCACAGAGCGGCTTTGCCTCTGTCGTCTGGAACCGTGATGCCGCCTATTATCGCAGCGGTGCCTGGCGGGGAAAATGGGAGACAGAGGGCGGCGGTGTCCTGATCAATCAGGCATTGCATACGCTGGATCTGCTTTTATGGAGGATATCGCACGCATCCAGGAGGCAGAGCGCCGCAGTGGCAAGACGCTGGGCGTGTGCCTGCAGAACCGGTATAGCGCGGCGCATATCGCCGCCCGGGAACTGCTGGGTGGGGAAACGGCACAGAGCGGCTTTGCCTCTGTCGTCTGGAACCGTGATGCCGCCTATTATCGCAGCGGTGCCTGGCGGGGAAAATGGGAGACAGAGGGCGGCGGTGTCCTGATCAATCAGGCATTGCATACGCTGGATCTGCTTTTATGGATGATGGGGGACCCGGATACGGTCATCGCCACCACCGAGGAGCGGCATCTGCCCGGCATCGTGGAGGTGGAAGATACCGCCTCTGCCCTCTTCCGCTATCGGGATGGCCGCGTCTGCAATTTCTTCGCCACCACGGCATCCGGCGCCGATATGCCGGTGCAATTGATGCTGACCGACCGCCAGGGGCATTGCATCGTCTCCGGGAACGATACGTTGACCGTGGATGGGTGCATCCGCCCGGCAAAGGACGGGGGCATACGCTATGGCAAGGACGTATGGGGGGATGGCCATGCCCGCCTGGTAGACGACTTGTACCGTGCGATCCGGGAGGGGCGCCCCTTCGCCATCGATAGCCACGAGGGCGCACGGGTCGTGCGTGCCATCCTAGCCATCTACCGCTCTGGCGGGCAGGAGGTCGCTCTTGCCCCCGCCGCACAGGAAAGGAGTATAGGATGAACATGACATTTCGCTGGTATGGGGAGAATGACCCCATACCGCTATCCCATATCCGCCAGATCCCGGGCATGCGCGGGGTGGTTACGGCCGTTTACCAGATACCCGTAGGGGAGGTATGGCCCCGGGAGAGCATCGCCCGCCTCAAGGCGCTGGCCGCCGAAAAGGGCCTGGCGATGGAGGTGATCGAGAGCGTCCCGGTGCATGAGGACATCAAATTGGGGCGCCCCACGCGTGACCGCTACATCGCGGCCTATGCCGAGAACATCCGGCGCCTGGGGGAGGCCGGGGTGCGGTGCATCTGCTATAACTTCATGCCGGTCTTTGACTGGTTGCGCACCGACCTGCACCACCCGGCGCAGGACGGCTCCCAGTCGCTTTCCTACGCGCATGACGCGCTGATGCGGCTGGACGTGAAGAAACTCTCCCTGCCCGGCTGGGACGAAAGCTACAGCACCGATGAATTACAGGCATTGCTGGAGGCCTATCAGGGCGTGACGCATGAGCAACTGTTTGCCAACATGGTCTATTTCCTGCGCGGCATCATGCCGGCCTGCCACGAGAGCGGCATCACCATGGCCGTCCACCCGGACGATCCACCATGGGATATGTTCGGCCTGCCGCGGATCGTGTCCTGTGAAGCGGATATCGACCGCCTGTTTGCCGCCGTGCCGGATAAGGAGAATGCCCTGACCTTCTGTACCGGCTCTCTGGGGGCCGGGCGGGGGAACGATCTGCCGCGCATGGCCGCCAAATACGCCGCTGCCGGGCGCATCCCCTTTGCCCACATCCGGCAGATCCGGTATGAGAACGCACAGGACTTTACCGAGGCCGGCCACCTGACCGAAAATGGCTCGCTGGACATCTATGCGATCGTGCGGGCCCTGGTGCACCACGGTTTTGACGGTTACGTGCGCCCCGACCACGGGCGCAATATATGGGGGGAGGATGGCAAGCCGGGCTACGGCTTGTATGACCGCGCACTGGGCGCCACCTATCTGAACGGCCTGTTTGAGGCCATAGAAAAGGAGAAAAGACAATGATCTTGAAAGAACAACTGCCCTTTTTCATCGATCTGTCCGGGAAGGTCGCTGTCATCACGGGTGCCGGTGGTGTGCTGATGCGGGAGTTCGCCGCGGCGCTCCATGCCTGCGGGGCAAAGGTCGCCCTGCTGGATATCCAGGCGGAGGCGGTCGCGACCGTGGCACAGGAACTGGGAGAGGGGGCGCTGGCCGTTCCCTGTGATTGTCTGGACAAGCAGGCGCTCCAGGCGGCGCACCAGACGGTGCAGGATGCCTTTGGCCCGGTCGATATCCTGATCAACGGGGCGGGCGGCAATCACCCGCGTGCGACCTGCGATAACGAGACTATGGAACCTCAGATGCCGCAGGACATACGCTCCTTCTTTGATCTGGAGGAATCCGGCCTGCGCTTCGTCTTTGACCTGAATATCACCTCCGCCTTCCTGACCACGCAGGTCTTTGCCCCGGATATGATACAGACGGGGGGGAATATTTTGAATATCTCCTCCATGAACAGTTTCCATCCCCTGACCAAGATCCCGGCATACAGCGCCGCCAAGGCCGGCGTCTCCAACTTCACCGAGTGGCTGGCCGTGCATTTTGCCCCCTGCCACATCCGGGTGAACGCGATCGCCCCCGGCTTCTTCGTGACCCGGCAGAACAAGGACCTGCTCTATCATGAGGGGGAACCCACCCCCCGCACGCACAAGATCCTCTCCCACACGCCCCAGGGGCGCTTTGGCGAAGTGGAGGACCTGATCGGCACCCTGCTGTTTTTGGTCGATGACCGCGCATCCGGCTTTATCACCGGAACGGTGATCCCGGTGGATGGCGGCTTCCATGCATATAGTGGTGTATAAGGAGAAACGGATATGAAACTGGCAGCACAACTGTATACGATCCGCGACTATACGCAGAATGAGCGTGATATCTACACGTCGCTCAAAAAGATCAAGGCGATGGGGTATAATGCCATCCAGATCTCCGCCTTTGGCCCCTATCGCACGCAGTGGATGGCAGACGTGCTGGGGGAGATCGGGCTGGAGGTGTGTGTGACCCATATGCCGCTGGACCGCATCCTGCACGATACCGATGCCCTGATCGCAGAGCATCAGGCGATCGGCTGTTCCACGATCGGCCTCGGGTCCCTCCCGGCGTATGATCGCCCCGCGGTCTGCGCGACCTTTGAAGAGCTGGCCCCCGCGATCGACCGGATCCACGCGGCAGGACTGCACTTCGTGTTCCACAACCACTGGAAAGAATTCGTGCCCGACCCGTGTGACGAAAAGAACACCTTTGACCTGTACTGTGAGCGTTTCCCCGCGGACCGCGCCGGCATCCTGATGGACTTTTACTGGATGGCATATGCCTGCCGCCGACCGCTGGAGGAGATCGCACGCTACCGGGACCGTCTGGGGATCGTGCATTTCAAGGACATGACCATCAATGCACAGGGGGAACGCATCTTTACTGAAATTTATGAGGGATGCATCGACTACACGGCCATATTCCACCACCTGGCGGCCGCCGGTGGCAAGTGGGCGGCAGTGGAAGAGGATGTCTGCCCGGGCGGTGACCCCTTCGCCGCATTGGAGACCAGCCTGCGTAATATCCGGGCGCATGGCCTCCCCTTTGAAAATCTCTGATCTGCCTGGCAGAAAAAGAGGCGCCCCGTGTGTCGCGACACACGGGGCGCCTCTTTTGGCGATCTATTTGTGATAAGGCCGACCGGTGAGGATGGTGAAAGAGCGATAGACCGCCTCCCACAGGATGACGCGCATCCACTGATGGGGGAAGGTCAGGCGCGAGACCGAGAGGCGCTGTTGCGCCGCCGCCTTGACAGCGGGGGAGAGCCCGTGGGAGGAACCGATGATAAAACAGATCTTCCCGCTCCCGTCCACCGCACGGCCGAGCATCTGTGCCAGCCCCGGGGAATCCGGCATCTCTCCTTCCACGCACAGGGCGACGGTATAGGCGCCTGCCGGGATACGGGAAAGGATCTGCCGCCCCTCTTCTTCCAGCGCCGCGCGGACGGCGGCGGGGTCATCCTCCCGCGTGATGCGGGCTTCCTTCAGTGCGATCGTCTCCACCCGGCAGAAGGCGCCCAGGCGCTTTTCGTATGCATCGATCGCCTGCTGGATATACGGCTCTTTGACCGTCCCCACGCAGATGAGGGTCAGTTGCGTCATAGCCCGCCCTCCTGCAAGAAGGGGAACAGGGCACTGAGCGCATCCCCGCACCACAGGGACAGTATGTCATAGAAGAAGGTCAGCGCCAGCGGGATGACCAGCAGGTACAACAGCCAGGCAGAATGGCGGCGCCAGGCGGCCGCCTCCGCAAAGAAGAAGTCTTTGTCTTCTTCGCTCCATATCTGCGGCAGTTCTTCCCGCCGCACGCGGGAACGCCAAAATCCCCGGTTCCAGACCACGTAGCCAAGGGCGGAGAAGCACAGGGCGACAAAATAGATCCAGAACATGGGCGTATAGCGCAGATGCGCGGCAAACAGATAGATCAGCAACAGCACGAATGTCATGGCAAGGACGATGGCGGTGTGCAGGAGGAACCTGCCCCAGCGCTTTTTCTTATCCATGGTCGCGTCCTCCTTCTTTTTCCCCTATCTCTTCCGGGGCGGTCACGTTGACAGGTGCGTGGTGGGTGAAGCGTAGCAGGGCCACCACGATAGAGAGCAGAGTCACCAGTTCGCACAGCACCCCGGCGGGGGAACCGGCGTAACTGTCATAGATCAGCCACATCACGGAGGTCCCCACGGACAAGAGCCGCAGGACCCCACCGTTCCGTATCCGCAGGGCAAAGGAGGAAAAGGCCATGCCGCAGATCGGGAGCAGGTCTACCCAGGTGCGGTAGGTCAGCAGTCCCCCTGCTGTAAAGAGCAGGATGAACAGATAGGGGAAATAGCGCTCCAAGCGGTGGAAAAATGGCTTGTCCAGCAGGGAATAGCAGATGTTGCGCGGGATCACGATCAGATTCAGGATCGCCCCGGTCGGGCTGCCCAGCAGGAAAAAGTGCGCGACCCACAGGGCGCTGGAGAGCATCTGGGACAGGAGGACGCCCAGCCGCGTGCGGAACTGATAGGAAAAGATCATAAGCAGCATGGCCACATAGCCAAGGATCTGCCCCACCAGATGCAGGGCATCCATCCCCGCCAGGTCAAAAGATGCCCGCAGGGCGCTGAACCATTCTTCCATATTTGTTTCCTCCATTCCCGCAAGGGGCATCATGTACGCCTCATTATAGCACAGATAGCGCAAAAATGCAAGAGGCGGGGAAAAGAGAAAAAATATCCCC